>CAIQEX010000603.1 GCA_903870955.1 uncultured beta proteobacterium | reverse complement strand
TGCGCGTCCTCACACGGCGTCTTCATTGGTTAACGAAAGCCAACCAGGATGCCACCGACGAACTGGCCTATGTGGTGGAAGAAAACGTATTGGCGCATCGGGAAATACGCCTGTATTCGGCACAAGCCACGCAATTGGAGCGCTTCTCCAGATTAGGCGATAGCCTGCAGCGCCTGGCTCTTAAATCCACGATTGCAGGTGCTGCCATGACGCCCATGACGCAGATGCTGGCTGCTGTCGCTCTCTCAGCAGTCATCTCTGTGGCCTTGATCCAGAGCAGCAGCAGTGGTACTTCCGTGGGCGGCTTTGTAGCCTTTGTCACCGGCATGCTCATGATTGTTGCGCCAATTCGCCAACTCTCAGAAGTCTCCAGCCCGATCACCCGTGGCCTGGCTGCCCTGGAGCGGGGGTTAGCGCTGATCGACGAAATTGAGAGCGAAATCGGTGGCAGCTTTGAAAAAGCCACAGCCAGCGGCGCGATTGAATTTCGGCAGGTCAGCGTGCGCTATGCCGGCAGCAACGGTTTTGCGGTTCAGGAACTTAGCTTGAAGGTGGCACCCGGCGAAACCGTTGCCCTGGTGGGCGCCTCAGGTTCTGGCAAGACCACACTGGCTAACCTGTTACCGCGCTTTGTCAACATCGATTCAGGCCATGTACTGATCGATGACCACGATGTGCGCGAATGGAGTTTGCGATCCCTGCGCAACCAGTTTGCTTTGGTCAGCCAGAACGTGGTGATGCTGAATGGCAGCATTGCGAGCAATGTCGCATTGGGGCTCCCGGTCGATCGCAACAGAGTGGCGCAATGTCTGGATACGGCCAACCTGACTGCCTTTGTATCTGCAGCGGCCCAGGGCATCGACAGTCTGGTCGGGCACAACGCTCTGCAGTTGTCGGGCGGGCAACGCCAACGTCTCGCGGTGGCTCGCGCACTCTACAAGAATGCGCCGATTCTGATTCTGGATGAAGCCACCTCGGCCCTGGATACGGAATCGGAACGTGCCATTCAGGATGCCTTGCAGATATTGATGCGTGAACGCACCACCCTGGTCATTGCACACCGCCTCTCGACCATTCAGCATGCCGACCGCATCGTCGTGATGGACGCTGGACGGATTGTCGAAGTTGGCAGCCATCAAGAGTTACTCAGCTTGGGCGGCACCTACGCCCGCCTCTACAAGCTAGGCAGTCAAAGTGGCAGTGACTACCTCGCGCCCGGCGCCTGAACGAGCGCGTCCCTTCAACTGCGCATCGATTCTGCAACCGCACGAAGGTAAATCTTCTCCTGCTGGCGTGCTTGCTCGGACCAAAGATGGGCGCTAGCAAATATTTGAGCCGATGTGGCAAGCCCAGAAGAACCCTGGGAAGGAGGCAGAACAGCCAACAGGGCACTCAACAGAAGCGACGCATCGCGCGGATCATTTAGCACGTAGGCGTTGTCGCCATGGGATAGAAAGTCTGCAACACCACAGTACTCGGCACCACTCACCACCACGGGTAAACCATGCGCCATGGCCTCTAGCACTACCATGCCAAAAGTGTCTTCAAGCGTGGGATGTGCCAGACAGTCGGCCGCGCGGTAGGCGATGCTGATATCGTTTAAAGCACCCAGGAAAAATACCCTGTCCGCTAGTCCGAGTTGCTGCACCTGTGGCCGGAATTCGGCGATTTGGGCCGCATTGCCAACCACCGCCAGGAAACGGCCGAGGGGCAATTGCGAAAGCGCCTGCAGCAGTGTTGGCAAGCCCTTCTTCCGGTAATCGTTGCCTACAAACAAAATACATTGCCCCGCCTCCGGCAAACCCAACTGCTGGCGAGCGGCACGTTTTTCTTGCTCGGAGCAGGGCCCGGGCACGTCGGTCACCCCGGGCGTTACGACCGCCAGCGCGGAGGCCGTTGCCGGAAAAGTCTGCACCATCGTGGCACGCAAACCCGGTGCCGTCACGACAATGCATTTCCCGGGTGTTAAGCGGTATCGGAGTCGCTCCAGACCGATGTAAACCAATAGCCGGGGGCTGGTCAAAACCTTCAGACAACGCAGTGCCCATGCCAAACCCGTTCGGCCTCTAAAAAGGTTGTATTGGATGGGCAGCACATGCACGGTTTGCACCTGGCCGTGCCAGGTGTTTTCGTGGGAATGCACCACATCAAAGCCCCGACGCGTCTTCCACCAAGTCGCCAGGGCAAACCATATTTGGTTGATCCAGCGCGGTCGGCTGAAAGGTGTGAAAACCTTGTGGTAACTCACACCTGGAAAATCATGCTCAATTTGTTGCGCAAAAACGTGAATGTCGTGGCGCCCGGCCAACTGCTCCACCAGCGCGATCGAATACCGCTCTGCACCACCACCCGTTGGTTTGAACAATCGATTGAGTACCGCGATGCGCAGGCGCTTCACCGGCAGATTTGTCGCGGCAGGGGCGTCGCTCATTTGCGATCTTCGTAGGTCGACAGAAGCTTCAACACAAACACCGGCAAAGTGGTGGAGCGCAGCACAGGAACACGCGGTAGTTCAAACAAGGGGGATGCCGCGTTGGCACGCCCGCGCTCGGTGGTTGTGGCGGTCGCAAATCCTGCAGCTTTCACCTGTGAAACTTGTATAGAACCGTGCCCACCATAGGGATAGCAAAAATGGTTGACTGCCACGCCGAGCAAGCTTTCCAAATCGACTTTGCTGCCCAGTATTTCAACCTGACTTTGTTCTTCGGCGAGTTGATCCAGTCGTGCATGGCTCTGGGTGTGGGCACCGATCTCCTGCCCACCGGCTAGCCAGCGACGCATCAGTTCAGCAGACATAAGACCGGTTTGGGCAATTCCGACTTCGAGGTCCCATAGATTTGTACGTCCAACAAGGCCGCTGACTGCATAACAGGTTGACGAAAACCCGAGCTTCTGCAACACCGGCAAAGCGTTCTCCAGATTATTGGTGTACCCATCATCAAACGTAATGCCAACCACCCGACCGACCTTCTCACCACGCAGATAGGGCAGCAAAGCGCTCATCGACAGGCCCCTAAAGCCGAGTAGATCCAACAGGCGCATCTGACGAGCAAATGCGCCAGGCGCGACATACAGACTGCGATACGGCGCGCCTTTGGGCGGAGCCTCGGCAATCTGGTGGTAGGTCAGAATCGGATAGCGCGGCATGCCAATACGCCTGGCTTACAGCAACACAATGTCGTACTGTTCCTGCGCCATTGCCGCCTCACTTTGCAGTGATACGGGCTTGCCGATGAATTCGCTGAGGCCGGCGAGGTGCTGGCTTTCTTCATCCAGAAACAGTTCGATCACTTTGGGCGAAGCCACTACGCGAAACTCACGCGGGTTGAACTGACGCGCCTCGCGCAGGATCTCGCGAAAGATGTCATAGGTCACACTCCGCGCAGTTTTCACGATACCTTTGCCCTCACATACCGGGCAGGGCTCGCACAGCATATGGGCCAAAGATTCGCGGGTGCGTTTGCGGGTCATCTCGACCAGTCCAAGCTGAGAGAAACCGCCAGAAGAAGTCTTGACACGGTCACGGGCCAATTGTTTGCGGAACTCACCCAGCACGGCATCCCGGTGGTCTTCACGCACCATGTCAATAAAGTCGACGATGATGATGCCGCCCAGATTGCGCAAGCGCAATTGACGCGCAATGGCCTGTGCTGCCTCCAGATTGGTTTTGAATATGGTGTCGTCAAAATTCCGGGCACCCACAAAACCGCCGGTGTTGACGTCGACGGTCGTTAGCGCTTCGGTCTGGTCCACGATCAGATATCCGCCGGACTTCAAATCCACGCGTCGGGCCAGCGCCTTGGCAATTTCCTCATCGATCGAATACAGATCAAAAATGGGGCGTTCGCCTTTGTAGTGCTGCAGTTTTTCGACCGCGGCCGGCATGAACTCAGCGCCAAAGCTTTTCAGCGCATCAAACTGCTCACGCGAATCCACGCGAATAGTCTGGGTCGACTCACTCACCAAATCACGCAATACGCGTTGCATCAGGTTCAGGTCCTGGTGCAGCAGTGTTTTGGGCGGCTGGCGCACCGAAGCGTCCTTGATCCGCGCCCAAGCCTTGCGCAAATAACGGATGTCCTCGGCCAACTCAGCTTCCGTAGCATCTTCGCCGTTGGTACGCAAAATAAAGCCGCCGCCCTGGTTGCCTGCCAGCGCCAACAGTTGCGCACGCAAGGCCTCCCGTTGGGCCAAGGGGATTTTTTGTGACACACCAATGTGGTCATCCTGCGGCAAAAATACCAACAGGCGCCCTGCAATGCTTATTTGGGTTGAGAGCCGCGCACCCTTGGTCCCAATCGGGTCCTTGATGACCTGCACCATGAGCGACTGGCCTTCAAACACCTGCTTTTCTATTGGAATGAGTGCTGCGGCCCCTCGCGCAGCGCTGATGGTTTCACCCTCTTGCGGCGGGTGCCAGACATCGGCCACATGCAAAAACGCAGCGCGTTCCAAGCCAATATCAATAAACGCGGATTGCATGCCCGGCAACACTCTGGCGACTTTGCCGAGATAGACGTTGCCGACCAAGCCACGCTCGAGGGTGCGCTCCACGTGCAACTCCTGCACCGCACCGTGTTCGACGATGGCCACCCGAGTTTCCTGGGGTGACCAATTGATCAAAATATCCTGTTGAATGGGCATCAGGCAAATTTCTTCAGCAGTTGTGCAGTTTCATAAAGGGGAAGCCCCATGATGCCAGTGTAACTACCATTGATCCGCGAAATGAAGGCCCCTGCCCCGCCCTGAACCGCATACGCTCCTGCCTTGCCCATGGGTTCACCCGAAGCCACATAAGCGTGGATTTCGGCCTCGCTCATGGCTGCAAAAGTAACGTCAGATACGCTGCAGGCCTGTTCAATCTGATCTCCCCAACCTATCGCCACGGCCGTTAAAACCACATGGGTTTGACCGGCTAAGGCGCGCAGCATGCGGACGGCATCTTCTGCGTCCACAGGTTTGGCATAGATCGTGTTTCCAAGGGCCACCGTCGTATCTGCACACAACACCGGAGCCAAGGGTAAACCTCGCAATTGCAGGCGTTTAAGTGCCGCGTGCAGTTTGAGACCGGTGACGCGCTGCACATAGTCGCCAGGGCTCTCACCCTCAATGTGCTCTTCGAGTGACTCAGCATCTTCCTCGGCGGTGGCCAGCAGCAGCTCGTGTTCAACCCCAAGCTGGGTGAGCAGTTGGCTACGGCGGGGACTTTGAGAGGCGAGGTACAGATAGGGTGGCATGGCTTCTATTTTGCTTTCAACGCGACACTACTCTCGGTGGTAAGGGTGGTTGGCATTGATCGACCAGGCTCTGTAGAGTTGCTCAATCAACAACACCCGTACAAGGGCGTGCGGCAGGGTCAAGTCGGATAGGCGAATGCGCTCATGTGCAGACTGCTTGAAACCAGGGTCCAGGCCATCGGGGCCGCCGATCACCAGCGCCACATCGCCGCCGCCCAGTTGCCAGTCGGTCAAACGCCCCGCAAGTGCTTTGGTGGTCAGATTCGTTCCACGCTCGTCCAGCGCCACGATACGGCACCCCTTGGGAATGGCTGCCTCGATACGGGCGCGCTCGGCGGTATACAACGCATCCAGTGTCTTGGAACCGCGCGGTTCGGTCTTCACGGTCTTGAGTTCGACCTTGATCTCAAAAGGAAAGCGCTTGGCGTAATCGTCCCAAGCGGTCTGCGCCCAATCGGGCACGCGCAAGCCAACCGCCACAATCAGCAGGCGCATGGCCGAACTCAGGCTTTGCGACTAACCGTCTTCTTGGCGGCAGGCTTACGGACTTCAGCCCGCTTGGCAGCAACCTTGGCTACGGTTTTGGCAGGGGCCTTGACGACCAAGGTTTTGGCAGCCACTTTGACCGCCGGCGCCTTGGTGGCGACCTTTTTAGCGGGAGCAGCTGGGCCGCGTGTCGACGTGGATTTGACCGCCGCCTTTTTGGCAGGGGCAGCACCGGTTGAGGTCTTGGCCGCAGCCTTCTTTACGGCGGCCGCCTTGATGGCATCGTTCTTTTTGACCTGCGCCTTGGACGGGAAGGCTTCAGCCACACCCTTTTTGGCCGCGCTGGAACGCTTGAGCGTGCCGGGGACTTGATCCTTGGTCACTACGGCAGCTTCCTTGGAAGCGGTAGCTGGCTTGGCAGAGCCCAATTTCAACCGCACCGGCTTCTCGCCCCACAGTTCTTCCAAGTGGTAGTACTGGCGAAAATTGGGTTGCATGATGTGCACCACTGCCTGGGCGCAATCCACAATGATCCATTCGCCATTGGTTTCACCTTCCACACGCGGTTTGGGGAAACCGGCTTCACGCACTGCATCGCGAACGCTGGCCGCGAGGGCTTTGGTTTGGCGGTTGGAGGTGCCGGAGGCAATGATCACACGCTCAAAAAGGGCTGATAGGTGTTCGGTGTCAAACACCACGACATCCTGCGCTTTTACGTCTTCGAGGCCATCAACAATGGCTCGCTGGAGTTTCTGAATGTCTTTTTTTACAACGGGAGATGTGGTCATCAGGCGGCTTGGTAAAGGTGGTGTTGGTCAATATAACGCGCAACGGATTCAAAAACCAGAGGTGCAACGCTTTGACCGCGTGCCAATAGGTCGCGGATTTCAGTTGCATTCAAGGGGCTTGGGGGCAATTGCAGCCGCTGAAGCGGGCTGCCGAGCAGCGGGTGCGAAATAATGGCCGGACTTGCCGCCACGTCCGCCCCTGCGCGCGAAGCTACGCAAATTATAGCAGCGTGCCCCAAATCCTCGGCGCGGTGCCAGGTGGCAAGCGCCTTGGCCTGGTCTTCACCCATGATCAGATAGAGCTGGGCTTGTGGATACTCTGCCCGGAGTTCTTCCAGGGTGTCAATGGTGTAGGTGGGGCCACCGCGCAAGGTTTCGCGCGGGTCTACCACGACCCGGTACAG
>CAIQEX010000602.1 GCA_903870955.1 uncultured beta proteobacterium | reverse complement strand
TGGTCGAGGCCAACCCTCGACATGCAGTGGCGCGAGCCTTCTTCGAGCTGGCGGACAAGGTCCGGAAGGTGACCCCCGGTGCGAAGTCGACGACCAAGGCGGCGCCCGCGCGGCGCTCGATGTTCAGGCGAGGGTAGCCATGGGACTTGCGGATCGGCTGAACGCAGCCGGGGTTCCCCGCAGTGTGGCGGCGACCGCGGACGCGACGCCGGGGGTAGGCATCAAGGCCGATGAGTACTCCGCACTCAAGCTGCTTTCGAACGCGGTTTGCTGCGTTCGCAATGCCAAGACGCCGGAGTTCACGCCGATGAATCGCTTCTTCATGGCCAACGAAGGCATTCATTCACTCAGTCTGGGCGTGTTGTATCTGCATGGCCTTTTGCCGACCGGGCTGGTCGGGCACCGCGCCATGGTGATGCAACTGGCCTGCGAACGTCTGTACCTGCCGACCAATTTGACCGAACAGATCATGCATGCCAACACGCACCGTGAACTCATCAGCTACGGCTCGACCGAACCGGTAGATGATGCCGCGGTCGCCGAACTGATCACCCTGGGCGACATCATGGTGCACCAGGCACGCGGCGTCTACCCGGACTGGTTTATCTAGTTCGAATCAATCGGCAGGGTCTGCGGGTGGCACATCGGGTTTGACGATCACCACGGGTACGGCGCTGGCGTGCAGAACCTCGTTGGAGACTGAGCCCATCATGGCGCGTCGCAAGGCACTTTGGCCGCGTGCGCCCATCACGATCAGGTCACAGGCAAAGCGTTCGGCGATGTCGATCAAGGTATGGGCCGGATCGCCTTGAGCCACTTCACACTCATAGTCAACTTCGGCTGCATCCAACAGTGTCTGCGCAGATTGCAATGCGTGCAGGCCGGCCTCGGCACTGACCTGCTCCAGCACTTCAGGGTTGTGCGCGACGATGATCTCGTACAAATTTGCAGCCTCCTGCACATTCGCCAAAACCACTTCGCAATGCAAACCGGCCAGGGCCATGCGAATAGCAAATCGCACAGCTTCCAGCGACATGTCCGAACCGTCGACTGCTAGCAATATCTTCATGGTGCGCTCCTTGCGTCGGGATGACAGCTTTGAGTATGCAGAACTTATGACCGCTGAATTGGGTATTTTTTTCTCCATAAATCCAGTGCCAAAAATAGCATCCAGATAGTTTTCGGCATGTCCGTGTGCATATCCACGATAATCGTCGTTGATGCACGTATGAAGCGGCTATGTATTTGTATCGAGAAAATGAAATCGCCGAACTAATCAATAGGAATAATCATCATGGCAACTGCAAAGAAAGCGGCCCCCAAGGCAGCAACAAAACCCGTCAAGACAGCTCCCGCAAAAGCGGTCAAGGTTGTTGCAAAGCCTGCGGCAAAAGCCGCTGCTAAACCCGTCGCGAAGCCGGCTGCGAAACCTGTCGCCGCTAAACCCGTGGCAAAGAAGGCCGTTGTCTCCAAGACTGCCAAGGCAATTGCAAAAATCTCTGCAAGCCTGGCCAAGTTGAACGAGCGCAAGGCCAAGATCAGCGCTGAAATCGCAGCACTGAAAGACCAGCGCACCGCACTGAAGGCAGCGCCTGCTCCTGCAGCCGCACCCGCCAAGGCTGTCAAGAAAGCCGCCAAGGCCAAGTAAGCCTTGCATCGTCACCGAGGCTGTGCAAGCAGCCTTGAACGCAGCGCCTGTTAAGCGCAGGCCCAAGCCCCCGGAATGCGAATTTCGGGGGCTTTTTTTATTTCGGCGCCAGCATCTTGCGGCGCACCAGCTCGATGTGTTCCTTCAGCATGTAGGCATGCTCGGAAAACGGCAACGGCAATACCGCATGCGTGACCTTGTGCTCGATCTGATCCAGCTGATGCAACAGAGCCGCAGGTGAATCGGTAGTGTCTGCTGAACGAAGCTGGATTTCGAGGTACTTGAGTTCACCATACCAGCGGTAAATGCGCCTGCGAATACGCCAGCTGTAGAGCGCTGGTGCGGTGCGCAATATCGGCACCAGAATCGCCAACAAGGGGATGATCACGAGTGCCGCACGATCTACCAGGGTTGCCAACCAGAATGGCAGATAGCGTTGCAAGAATGGCGACCCGGATTGGTAAAAGCGCGCTGCCTCCTTGCTCAAGGGAAAGTCCATATCTCTGGCAGCAGGAAAAGTTTTGGGCGCATTCAGCAGGTCGGGTCCCGCATGGGTCTTTTGCATCGCCTTCATCAGCAGGGATACCAGCGCCGGATGCAGGCTCTCCGTCACCACCACCGTTGTGGTGGTTGCCAGCAGATTCAAGTCCGTCGCAGGAACATTGTGTGCCAGGTCCATGGCACCGTGCGGCAACACCAGATGGTGCAGATAGGGGAACTGCCGTGACATGGCTTCGGCCTGATCCAGGTCCATCGGGTGCAGGTCCGGTTG
>CAIQEX010000601.1 GCA_903870955.1 uncultured beta proteobacterium | reverse complement strand
GAGCGGGCGGGCTGGGAAGCGTTGCGCGGCTTGGCTTGGTGTTGTTGCTGGAACTTGCCGCAGGCGTGCTGGAGGAAGTGTTAGCCGTTGTGGCTGCGCTAACGACTGCCTCGACAGGTACCACGGTGGGAACTTGCGGTGGAGCTAACTGGCGGTTTTGCGTGGTTCCACTATCGCTGGGAAAGTCCGCCAGCAGAACATATTTACGGGAAGACTTTTGAGAGCAACCGGCGCGAAGGTACACCGTTACCACAGGCTCATCAATCAGCGCCGACGACAGGATTCTTAAATTGTAGGTATCTGGTTGGTTCGTGGGTTCAACTTGCACCTGTACCCGGCTATTTTCTTGCCGGCTATCGCCGTGGAATACGTCTGCCTCGGCACACAGCGCGCCATCGGCTTGGGCCGTATCTATCTGAACCGGAATAACCAACTCCAGTGGTTGCCCAATCCATGCCGCACCGCGGGCCCGCCCAAGGTTAAGCGCAGCGCTCCCAAGAGCGGTACCTGCCAACACGAAACCTAAAGTAACCGCTTTGAATCTCATACCCGCCCCATACATTTAATTACATTCTCGCATGGCTATCGCACTGTGGAAGCGGCTTTCAAGAGGCATATCTAATCGATTTGGTTTGTATGCAACACCACAGCCATGGGGTCTTCTAGGGGCAAAAGGTGGGTTATCGGACGCTACCTGCCCCTGAAGGCAGCACGAACACCGCTGCGTCATGCGTCATGCCCGGGCCCAATTTTTTTTGCAATAGGCGATAGGTATCCAGGTCAAAGGCGAGAACCTGGCGCGTGGTACCGAGTTCTTCGAGTTCTGCCGGGTCGCTTACCGTGGCAATGTGGCACCAGTGTTCGAATACATGGATATCGGTGCGTCCACTTTCTTCCTGGTATTCGCGAATCGCCACGCGACCGGGGTGGGGCCATGCTTGAAGGCGCTGTTGAGCCAGCACCATTTGCAGGCGTGCACGGTGCAATACCCGAGGTTCACGGCCGATACACGCACCCTTGCAGCGCCCTATTTGGCTGGCAAAGCAGGCACCTTTTCCGGATTCGAGTCCCAGCAACTGCGGACACAGTCCATGCTTGTCTGCAAGCAGTCGAAGGGCGTCGGTGGCCTGCCGCTTGGAGCGGTAGGTGCCATATAAATGCGACCATTGCCCAGGGGCGATTTCATCAACTTGAATCAATTTGAGTAGCGGATTCGCGTCGGGATCTTCCTGCAAATACCAGGAGCACAAGGCCTTTTCGCGACGCAACTGCCGGTTGTATACCGGTTGCTTTTCCTTCACCAGCCGAGACTCCAGCAGCAGGGCTCCCAACTCGCCGGCAGTCTCGATCCATTCGACGCGACGAATTTCGGTCAGGATACGCATTTCACGGGCGACTTTGGCCGCGGATTGAAAATGCGACATCACACGCGTGCGCAGGGTCACACTTTTGCCGATGTACAAGGGCAAGGCCCCTTCGCCAAAAAACAGGTAAACGCCTGGCGTGTCGGGTATGTCAGAAATAGCGGTTTCCAACTGGGGCGGCACGCAGGCGCTGCCTTGCAGCAAATCCAGCGCCACGCGCTCAACCGAGGCTGCACCCAGTTCCTGGGTCGCAACTTTCAGCCATTGCATGACCACTTCCACGTCGCCCATCGCGCGGTGCCGGGCCATCGTGTGCAGGCCGTGGCGTTGCAAAATGGCATCCAGCCCGTGGCCTTTGTGCTGTGGATAGAGTTTGCGCGACAGACGCACGGTGCATAGCGTCTTGACCTTGAATGCCATGTCCAGACGCGCTAGTTCGTTTTGCACAAAGCCGTGGTCAAAGCGCACGTTATGGGCCACAAAAACAGCCCCATCGAGTATTTCCAGCAGCTTATGTGCGACGTCCTCGAACTTGGGTGCCTCTTGCACCATGTCGTCGCTGATACCCGTGAGGGCTTGAATAAACGGTGGAATTCTTACCCCGGGATTCACCAGGGTGCTCCAGCGGGCCGTCTCCAGTCCATTTTCAATGCGCACCGCTGCAATTTCGGTAATGCGGTCGCGCAACGCATTGCCACCGGTGGTTTCCAGATCCAACACCACATAGCAGGGAAGCATGGCGCTCAAACGTCGATATGGTGCATGGTGAATAGGCCCTTGCTGCGATCTGCAAAAAAGCACTGGAGCGTCTCCCGCGTCGTGCGAAAGGCAATTTCGTCCCAGGGAATCTCGCTCTCCAGAAATAGCCGGGCTTCAATGGTTTCATGCCCTGGATCGAACTGGTCGCTGGTTAGCTGGGCCCGATAAAACAGGTGCACTTGGCCCACGCGCGAGACGTTGACCAGCGAAAACAATTCCTGCATTTCAAACTCTGCACCAGCCTCTTCGACGGTCTCCCGGGCGGCTCCTTCGGTCGTGGTTTCGTCGAGTTCCATAAACCCCGCAGGCAGGGTCCACAAACCCCATCGCGGTTCAATATTTCGCTTGCAAAGCAGCACCCGGTCGCCCCAATAAGGCACCGTACCAACCACGGTCAATGGATTTTCATAGTGGATGGTGTTGCAGGCAGGACAGACCGCTCGCTGCTTGGTGTCGCCATCGTCGGGGACGCGGTATACCACCGCGGTGCCACATTGTCGGCAGTGCTTGATCGGGGGTCTTTGCATGGTGATATTGCCAGCGGTGTGGGTGTCTGCTTATTCCGACTTGGTGGTTAGGACGAAGTGTTCTACAACGGGTGGGGCGGCGAAAAATGGCCCTACGATGGAGCGCCATTGGGTGAAGGCATCCGACTGCCGGAAATCGACCGTGTGGTTTTCTAGCGTTTCCCAAAAAATCTGCAGTACGTAGCGCTCCGGGTTTTCAATTCCCTGGTTGACCTTGAAGCCTTGAAAACCTTTGCTGTGAGAAATAACCTCACGCAAGCCGCGCGCAATGGCTTCATCAAACGCAGCGTTTTGACCAGGGTGGATGCGAATGTCTGCCAATTCGAGAATCATGTGGGGCTCCGGGTAATTTGGATGAATCCGACAGATTATGCTTGGCCTATGCAAGCTGATAATTTTGAATGGTTAGTGCCCGACTGGCCCGCTCCCGCCTCGGTGCGCGCGTGCTGCAGTACGCGTAAAGGCGGGCAGTCCGATGGTCCATATGCCGGTCTGAATTTTGGCCTCCATGTGGGAGATAACCCACAGCACGTACTCTCCAACCGTGACCTTTTGCAGACCCATTTGGGCGTACGCCCGGTTTTTATGGATCAGGTCCACGGCAGGCAAATGCTGCAACTCGATTCCGGGGTCGCGGACGGCTTGGCGGCTGACGGCGCCTATACGCGCCAAAAAGGCCTGGCTTGCACTGTGATGGTGGCCGATTGTTTGCCGATTTTGTTGTGTGATCCGCAAGGCCTACAGGTCGCTGCCGTGCACGCCGGATGGAGGGGGCTGCTGGGTGCACGAGGGAGAGGGGTTCTGGAGAGCGCCATCGAGACATTTTCGACAGTTACGCCTTCGCCCCGAAATGCAGGACTGGAAGATCCAGCAAATTTGATCGCCTGGCTGGGCCCTTGCATAGGCCCCAATGCATTTGAAGTCGGCGATGAGGTGCGGGCGGCCTATGTGGCTCACTCGGCTGCCGCTGCGTCCTGTTTCAGACCCGGTGCAGCTGGCAAATGGTGGGCTGACCTGCCTTCACTGGCGCGGCAACGATTGGCCGATTTGGGAGTCGTACAAACGTTCGGAAATGACGGAAGTGATAACTGGTGCACGGTGACCCATGCGTCAAGGTTTTTCTCGCACCGGCGCGATGGTGTCAGTGGTCGCATGGCGGCCTGCATCTGGCGCGTCGACTGACAGAGGCGAGTTGATTGCAGCTTGACTGGCTTCAAAGGCTGCACGCTCCTCCTGTTCGCGGGCGCGCAGCAGACGTTTGCGCCCAGGTGTACCCATGATGTAGAGCACCAAACCCACGGGTAAGAGTCCATACAGAAAGAACGTCACCAACGCACCCAGCACGCTACCGTTGCTGCTGGTGGCTTCGGCCACACTCATCATTAGAGCGACGTAAATCCAGGCAATGGGAACAATGTACATAGCGGGTTCAAATGTTTTTTTTGTAAGGAAAAAGAGGCCTTCAAGCTGAGATACTAACGGTCTATCCAAGAGAATATTCAAAGGTGACTACGTGACCCAAAATTCCCCTGATTTCTGGAACCAGGCGGCCAAAGAATTTCAACAGTCCATGACGGATGGCTGGACCAAGGCGCTCGATTCATTCAAGACCATGGACCTCAGCGCTGCGGGTGCCGGGCTTCCAAGCATGCCAGGTTTGCCGTCAAAGGCTCCGGAAATTCATTTTTCTCCTGAGAAACTTCAGGAACTGCAACAGCAGTATTCCAAAGAAGCGATGGGCTTGTTTGCTGAGGGCTTTAAGGCACCCAAGGTGACCGGTGACCGCCGCTTTGCCGATGCGTCCTGGAACGAAAACCCCATGGCCGCATACGCTGCCGCCGTCTACCTGCTGAACTCGCGCACCTTAATGGGTCTGGCCGAAGCCGTTGATGCTGACGAAAAGACGCGAAATCGCATTCGCTTTGCTGTCGAGCAGTGGGTGGCAGCTGCCGCGCCGAGCAACTTTCTGGCCTTCAATGCCGAAGCGCAAAAGAAAGCGATTGAAACCAAAGGTGAAAGCATCGCCAAGGGCGTCAAAAACCTCGTGCACGACATTCGGCAGGGCCACGTGTCGATGACCGATGAAAGCCTGTTTGAAGTTGGCAAAAATGTTGCCACCACGGAAGGTGCCGTTGTTTTTGAAAGCGAATTGTTTCAACTCATTGAGTACAAACCGCTGACCGCAAAGGTCTATGAAAAGCCGTTTTTGTTGGTGCCTCCGTGCATCAACAAGTTCTATATCCTGGACCTGCAACCGGAAAATTCAGTGAACCGCTACGCGGTCGCTGAAGGCCACCGCACCTTTGTCGTGAGCTGGCGCAATCCGGATGCTTCACTGGGCCACAAGACGTGGGACAACTACATTGAAGACGCGGTCATCAAGGCAATTTCTGTGACCCAGGAAATTACCGGTGCACCAACCATCAATGCGTTGGGTTTCTGCGTGGGTGGAACCATGTTGAGCACCGCGCTCGCGGTGCTTGCAGCGCGCGGTGAGAAGCCGGTCTCCAGTGCCACGTTGCTGACGACTTTGCTGGACTTTACCGACACCGGTATTCTGGACGTCTTCATTGATGAATCCTTTGTCAAATACCGCGAAGCAGAGCTTGGCAAGGGCGGTTTGATGAAGGGCGGCGATTTGGCAAGCACCTTCAGCTTCCTGCGCCCCAATGACCTGGTCTGGAACTACGTGGTCGGCAACTACCTGAAAGGCGAGACCCCACCGCCCTTTGATCTGCTGTACTGGAACTCGGATAGCACCAACCTTCCCGGTCCGTTTTACGCCTGGTACCTGCGCAATACCTATCTTGAAAACAACCTTATCAAGCCAGGGAAAGTCACGGTATGCGGGCAAAAAATCGACATGAACAAGGTCGATATCCCGTTCTACATTTACGGCTCGCGCGAAGACCACATTGTGCCGATTGGCGGCTCCTATGCCTCGACCCAGGTGTTGCCGGGTAAAAAGCGCTTTGTGATGGGCGCCTCCGGTCACATTGCGGGAGTTATCAATCCCCCAGCCAAGAATAAGCGCAGCCACTGGATACGTGCTGATGGCAAGTTGCCCAAAACGGCTGAAGCCTGGATCGAAGGAGCCCAAGAGCATGCGGGTAGCTGGTGGACCGACTGGTCGACCTGGCTCAAGGGCCATGCGGGCAAGCAGATCGCTGCTCCCAAGACCTACGGCAAAGGCAAGTACAAGGCTTTGATGGCCGCGCCCGGCAGTTATGTAAAGGCCAAAGCCTGATCCGGTTTATTTTTCCATGATGGCAGCATGGGTGAGACGCCAAGCGCCACATTTCAGTTTGTTAGTGTTAGTCAGTCCATATCAAAAAGGAGATAGAAATGAGTCAAAAAGTAGCGTACGTCACAGGCGGAATGGGTGGAATTGGGACCGCCATTTGCCAGCGACTGCACAAGGAAGGTTTTAAAGTCATCGCCGGCTGCGGCCCGACGCGTGACCACGCCAAGTGGATTGCCGAGCAGGCAGCGCTGGGCTACACCTTTTACGCTTCGGCTGGTAATGTGGGCGACTGGGATTCCACTGTCGAAGCCTTCACCAAGACCAAAGCTGAACACGGCACCATCGACATTCTGGTGAACAATGCCGGTATTACGCGTGACCGCATGTTCGTCAAGATGTCGCGCGAAGACTGGGACGCTGTGATCGAAACCAACCTCAACTCCATGTTCAATGTCACCAAGCAAGTGGTGGGCGACATGGTTGAAAAGGGCTGGGGCCGCATCATCAACATCTCTTCGGTCAACGGTGCCAAGGGTCAGGCTGGTCAAACCAACTACTCAGCCGCCAAGGCGGGTATGCACGGCTTCACCATGGCCTTGGCCCAAGAGCTCGCCAACAAGGGTGTAACAGTGAACACCGTTAGCCCTGGCTACATCGGCACCGATATGGTTAAAGCCATTCGCGAAGATGTGCTGGCCAAGATCGTGGCCACAGTGCCCGTGAAACGCCTCGGTGAACCAGGTGAAATTGCTTCCATCATCGCCTGGCTGGCGTCGGATGAAGGCAGCTACTCTACGGGTGCAGATTTCTCCGTCAACGGCGGCTTGCACATGGGCTAATTGCGCATCGGATCCAGGTTCACCCATGGATCCTTTGACGTGCTGCCAAAAACCTGCATGCGCTTGCGCGTATGCAGGTTTTTTTTCGTTCGTGGTGACCATGGGTGGCCTTCCATAGCGGTGATATTGAGTCGCCGGTGTGAGCGAAATCCCACAAAGTGCGCAATCTTTAACATCTTGCCGACGCTGATTCGTTCATTCGACATATTGAACACCGCATAATGGGTCAACTGCATTCGTGAACCAACCAAGGACACCCATAGCCTCGGTCATTTGTCCCTATGAATAAAGACGATTTCGCTTTTGTAAATTTGCAGGATTTGCGCATTGGCTTGTTTGTGGAT
>CAIQEX010000600.1 GCA_903870955.1 uncultured beta proteobacterium | reverse complement strand
GCCCTGGATCTGCCTGGCTATGGCTTCTCGGAGCGCAGTGATCGTGCGTATACGCCGGCACTGATGATCGACGCCATCCTGGCGCTGCTGGAGTTGATCGAGGCGCGCTGCGGTGTGCGGGCAGTGGATGTGCTGGGCTTTTCGCTGTCTTGCGAATTTGTGGCGCGGATTGCCGTCACGCACCCGGCACGGGTTCGCTCGCTGGCACTGGTCAGCCCGACTGGCTTCAGTGGCCTAAAGTCGCGCCGTGGCCCCACCGGAAGCACCTACGCCCTGCCGTGGTTGCACCGTGCGCTCACCGGTCCGGGATGGGGGCGTGGCCTGTTCCGCTCGTTGACCCGCCCTGGCGTGATACGTTACTTCTTGAAAAAGACCTGGGGTGGCACGCAGATTGACGAAGGGCTCTGGGCCTATTGCGTGCTCACCACGCAGCAGGACGGAGGCGAGCATGCACCGCTGTGCTTCTTGTCGGCCCAAATGTTCAGTGCCGACATCCACACCGTGTACGAAGCGGTGCGCCAGCCCGTGTGGGTGTCCCATGGCGTGCGTGGTGACTTTACCGATTACCGGGGGCTGGCACTTGTGCAGGGCAAGCCCAACTGGCAGATCAGCGTATTCCAGACCGGCGCGATTCCCTACTTTGAAGTGCCGAACGAATATTTTGCGGCGAGCGACAGGTTCCTGGCACAGCACACCAGCGCGTGATTCGGAATCCTCCGCGTGCGAGGAATGTCACTGTCCCAAAGCTGTCATTCAATTTCGGGGATGATGGCTTCCATGAAATCCAACTACTTACGAGCCGCCATCGTTTTGGGCTTGCTGTCGGCAATCGGGCCGTTTGCCATCGATATGTACTTGCCCGCGCTGCCTTCCATTGGCCAGAGTTTGGGCGCCTCCATGGGCACCGTGCAGGCGAGCCTCATGGTATTTTTCATTGCCCTGGGTGTCGGGCAACTGGTGTATGGCCCGGCGTCAGACTTGCTGGGCCGCAAAGCACCTTTGTATTTCAGTCTGGTGCTTTTTGCATTTGGCAGCGTGGGGTGCGCCTTGGCAACCGACGTGCAGACACTCATTGCGCTGCGGTTTGTTCAAGGCCTGGGAGCCAGTGCAGGCATGGTCATTCCGCGCGCCATCGTGCGCGACATGCACACCGGAGTGGAGGCCGCCCGGCTCATGTCCATGCTCATGCTGGTGTTCAGTGTGTCACCCATTCTGGCGCCCCTGGCAGGCAGTTTGCTGATTGAGTCTTTTGGCTGGCGCAGCGTGTTTTGGTCCGTAACGGCGATTGCCGTGGTGGATCTGGTGATCCTGTTCACCAGTATGGAAGAGACGCGCCCTGCCGCACAACGAGAAGGCAGCAGTGTGGCCAGCGCGCTCAAGGCCTATGGCGAATTGATGCGCGACAGGCACTTCCTGGGGCTGGTATTTATCGGCGCCTTTGGCATGGCCAGCTTCTTTTCATTCCTGGCCAATTCGCCCTTCGTGATGATTGATCACTATGGCCTCACCCCTCGCCAATACAGCATGGCGTTTGCCGTCAATGCGGCATCGTTTATCGGCGTGTCGCAATTCACGGGCAAGTTGGCCGCGAAGTTTGGCCTGATCAAGTTGGTGAAGTTTGCAGTCACCGGTTATGCCGCCGTCATGACCGGGCTGTTGCTACAAAACCTGCTCGGGGTGGACCGCCTGGATGTGCTGATCGTGATGATGCTCTTGGGCTTTGGATTTTTGGGGCTGGTGGTACCCACCGCATCCGTTCTGGCGTTGGAGGCGCATGGCGCCATCGCCGGCACGGCTTCTGCGTTGATGGGCACCTTGCAATTCTTGACCGGCGCCATCGTGATGGCGGTAGTCGGCCGGTTTGTCGATGGCAGCGCACGCCCCATGGTCGCCGGAATTGCCTTGTGTTCCATGGCCTCACTCGCCATGGTGCGGCTGACCTTGCGCGCGCACAAGTGAGATTGAACGCTGGGTATTGGATGTTGTCTTTCACGCAGTAGGGTCAAAAAGAAAACATACCGCGATAGCCGCCATCCAAAGTTCTGCATCACGCCATTGCGCAGCTACCCTAAACTGCCTTTGACCTTTCATGAAGAGGTGCAGGAACTGATGGACAAAATGCCGGCTGCATATCGGGCCTGCAACGGTACGTCACTTAGCGTCGTGGAACGCCAGTCGGATGGTCAATGGCTTATCAAGATTTGTAGTCTGACCAGCGATGAACCGCCCTTGCTTGAATAACCTTCTTACGGGCAGCTACCAGCCCGCCTGAGCCATCTCCGACCTCCATTCAAATGAAGCCGGACACTGCCACCCAGCTTTTCAAGTTATCGGACCTGCGCCGTAGTCGAGGCGCGGAAAATTCAGGTACTGGATGTATCCGACACCGGCCAGGTACCTTAGCAACTGTTCGACTTCTTCATTCAACAAGTTGTCAAAAGCACGGCAGAGAAAGCCAAACGTGAACGACTTTGCCTCGCCTTCAATCCACGCCACAAGGCCTTCAAGATGGATGGGCACCTGCGCTTCAAATATTCCAATGACAGGTTCGTAAGCCGGCCCTGGAATCGGATTGATGGTGAGCACTCCATTTTCCAATTGGTGTTTCAATAGCCAACCGGGATTTTTTTGAAAACGAAACTCACTCTGAAACGTACCCACTTGTTCCAAAGTGAGGCGCGGCAATAGATGCTCAGGCCGCAACTGTTTAACCGCTGAGACCAGGCTAGCCAGCCTCTCATCCATGTCTGCGCGACCAGCATACTGCGGTCTGCGCCATGCGGTGTCCTGCAACAGCAAGGATCGGATTACCGGTAGCAACTGCTCCATCGCGCTGGGAGGTGAAAGCACGATCGTGATGGACAACGAATCCTCTTCGGACGCAGTGTGATGCCAGGTGCCTCGTGGCAAAAACAGGAGTGAGCCCGGCAGCATCTCAACATCTTCAAACACAAAATCTTTGGGATCTGGAAAGCCCTGGCCCACTTGCGGATACAGATCCTCCACCGGAACGCTGCACAAACCGAATTGCGCGCCTACCGGTGATTCCAGGGCTTTTTGCGGTGCAAATGAAAATCGCTTGTGCCCCTGCAACTGGATGGATATGACCTCTTCGGCGTCATAGTGACAAGTGATCTTCTCGCCCTTGGGCGATGCCCATGCAGTTATCCGCGCAGTGCCCGGTCCGATACCCAGTGCGAGCTCCAGCGCCCGCAAAAATGCGGGAGCTTCCGGCAACACGGATTCCAGATCAGGCAGATACAAAGACAAGCCCATACCGAAAAGAATGGCCGGGTCAACCTGTTGGACCACGTAAGAGCGTGGGCCCGTAGTGCCCTTGCTGAATGCCGTGCGGCCACGGTAGTTTGCAAACAGTGTCGGTGCATTTGCAAGGATCGGATTTTGAAACAGACCAGGAAGTCGATCCCTTGGCCCATGCACAACGGCATGGTGATCCGGCCAGTGTTTTTCGCAGAATTCAGCCTCTGACAAGGGAAGCATCAAGCCAGATAACGCAGTATTGATCGGGGGAGACATATTCGCCTTGTTTGATAAATGCACTGCGCGAAGGCCACATCAATGCAGGTCTTGGCGTGGAACGATCTTGAGCGGATCTTTCAATCGCCCAAGATCGATTCAGCTTACGAAGGGGCAGTAACTAGTTTTTCACCGCGCCTGGATAGACGACGGTACCGTGAAGGGTTGGCTCTGGAATGAACACAACGGGGCCGCGAAAAATGTCAGTACCGTGAACCGCTTGCACTGGAGCAGGCACTGGTGTGGGCAAGACCGAACCGGGATTAACACCCGTGCCGTGAACGGTTGGCGCCGGAGTAGGCAAGACCGAACCGGGGTTAACGCCCGTGCCCTGCACACCCGGAGCCATTTTGGGCCCACTTGGCGCCAGCACCGTGCCGTGCAGCACCGGTGTGACCGCGCACGCGGCTACGCTGGCAAGGGTTATTGCGACCGAGGTCACAACGATGATGGATTTTTTCATGGAGATTTCCTTTATGTAAGTGAAGTTCAAACAGGCGCAATTTGCGCCGCGTTGACTATCCGATCTGCATGCTCAGCCATGCCGCAAAGATTGTTCACGTGCGAACAATTGAAGCGAAAACTTCGGGTAAAGAACGTGGGTGGTTTTGTTGCCACGGGCTTTGGATAAGGCGAACCCTGGATGACCGACACCAACTTTCGTAACACTGGCTGTAAGGATTTGAGCCGGAGTCCGACCAACCGATATGTACCCATGCATGGCGTTTGAATCCGTTCACGCGCCAATCTGAAACTAAAACGGGCTTACGCAACTTTTTTCGCCATGATGCCGCTCAAACGCACCTGCAAAGAGGTCACCGCACTGGTTGTTGCGCGTGAGGACCGTGCTTTGCCGTTGAGCGAACGTCTGGCCTTGCGCATTCATATGAATTTCTGCGACGCCTGCCCGGTTTTTGAGCGGCAATTCATGACGCTCCGAAATGCATTGCGCCAATGGCATTCTTACCAAAGCCGAGACAATGACGAATAGACGGAGCAATATCATGGGACAACTATT
Source organism: uncultured beta proteobacterium (assembly GCA_903870955.1). Classification (GTDB taxonomy): domain Bacteria; phylum Pseudomonadota; class Gammaproteobacteria; order Burkholderiales; family Burkholderiaceae_C; genus Allorhodoferax. Next base: position 2,258 of record CAIQEX010000600.1, on the reverse strand, counting down.
TTGTAATCCAAGCGCTGTGCGGATCAGAAAAGCGACCGTTCATGCGCTCATCGCATCCATGGTTTCAACCACTGCAATGGCCAGTACTGCGGCGTGTGAAATCAAGTCGGGGGAGCGCCTGACGCCGGTGCTTGAGCTCTACACCTCAGAGGGCTGTAGTTCGTGCCCACCTGCCGATCAATGGCTGTCCACCTGGAAGGGAAAGCCGGTCGTGGCGCAAGCATTTCACGTGGCCTATTGGGACTACATTGGCTGGAAAGACCCGTTTGCCAATCCCGCCTTCACAAGTCGCCAAAGGGAAGTTGCTGAAGCCAATAGTTTGAGCGGAATTTACACCCCACAGCTGGTGCGCAATGGGCGCGATTGGAGCAATTGGAGGCTGCCCTGGCAATCTGTCGATTACACGGCACCCGCGCATGCAGCCATAACTTTGCGGCAATCTGAACGCACGGATGCCTATGAAGCCCTGGTGACGCCCGAGAACGGATCCAGCGCATGGACCGCCTACTGGACCGTCACCGAGCACAACCACAGCTCGCGCGTAAAGGCAGGAGAAAATGCGGGTGAATTTTTGAAACACGATTTTGTGGTGCGGCAGTACGTGCCAGCCGGCCGCTACAAGGGGACCCAGACTTTGAAGTTCTATGCCATCCCCGTCCAGCCGGACCATCCGCGCCAAATCAACCTGGTCATCTCCAACGTTCAAACAGGCGAGACGCTGCAAGCGGTCAGTCTGCAGTGTTCATGAATACGTCCGACGTATGGAACCGATATCGCAGGCTGGTTCTGGTTCTGCTGTTTGTGGCCTTGTTGCTGGGCTTTGTGCAGTGGTCCGGATTACGGCAAAACTTCAGCGTGGCATTTTTGCGCGAGACGCTTTTAGCGAGCCGCTGGGAAGGGCTTGCGCTCTTCGTACTGCTGTTTGCGCTGGGTAATCTGGTGCAGGTTCCGGGTTGGATTTTTCTGGCATCAGCAGTTCTGGTGTTGGGCAAGTTGAACGGCGGACTCGTCACCTATCTGGCGGCCAGTATTTCTTGTGCAGTGACTTTTCTAAGTGTTCGACTGGTGGGTGGTGACGCGGTCCAACAGCTGCGCGGCACGTTGGCGCAACGGCTTATGTCGCACTTGCACGCGCATCCGGTTCGCAATGTCATCGTTTTGCGCACTATTTTTCAGACGCTGGCGGCCTTGAACTTTGCGCTGGCCATGTCAGGCATCGGCTTCAGGCAATACATGGTGGCAACCTTGCTGGGGCTGCCTATTCCGATTGCAGCGTACTGCGTGCTATTCGACTACCTCGCAAAAGTCATGAAATTGGGTTAAGGCAAAGTTGGTGGACTCTGAGCCTGCCGCCCTGCCTATCTCTGTGGTGCACCGGGAGGGCAGACAGGTACACCTACGGGTGCTGCCGCTTCTGGGCCTGGCCATTGGCTACTGCTTGGGGTTTCGTTGTATTTTTTGCCACAAATTGATAAAAATATTAAAATTAACGAAATTTTAATATTTTTGCGTTTTAATTTTGACTTACGTTAACTTTAAGTTCCCTGTTGTTAAGCAGGTTTCCGATGCTATGCCACAAACTTTGACTACGCCGACACAGGCATTCACGAACTTTAGATACCAGCCGGTGGCGACAAAGGCATCAAAGTGACTACCGAATTCGCGACTTCGAGTCAGCCATTGCGATTTGCGATTGTTGAAGACGACCTGTTCATTGGCCAGTTGCTGAGTCACATGCTGGACTCGGCGGGCTTCGATAGCGAGTTTTTCCCATTTGGCACAGACCTGTTGAAGAGCCCTAACTTGTTGAATTTCGATGCCATCATTCTTGATTTGTCCCTGCCGGACATGGATGGTTTTGTAGTCATGCAGCGTCTGGCCGAGTCGACTATCGGTATGCCCGTGCTACTGATCAGTGGGCATGATGTGGCGGTCCTTCATGCCGCCAAACTTTACGGCAACGGCATCGGTTTAAAAATGCGCGGGGCTCTGACCAAGCCATTTAGCGAGCAGGAGTTTTTTGCGGCGTTCGGACTTAAAGGATGAACGTCACTCTTTAGTCCGAAAAATGAAACAGCAACTCAGGCCAGGTGCTCAATTGGCACCGGTAAATTTGCAATCGATCAAGCTCCATGTACCCCTGCCATTTACCTTGGTGGATGGTCGTGGAATCCTGCTTGCAAACAAAGGATTCACTTTTCAGTCCACGCAAATATTGGACGAACTGGGCAACTATGAAGGTGGCGTTTTCGTTGATT
>CAIQEX010000599.1 GCA_903870955.1 uncultured beta proteobacterium | reverse complement strand
CCAAGCGATCGGGCTTTAGGGTGAGCCATGTGTTGCGGCTAGGTCTGACCGGGGGCATCGGCAGCGGCAAAAGTACCGTTGCTGAATTGCTGGCGCGTCAGGGCGCCGGGGTAATAGATGCCGACGCGATTTCCCGCGCCACGACGGCCGCCGGGGGCGCGGCAATTCCCTTGATACAGCGGCAGTGTGGAGCCGCATTTATCGGCGCTGACGGCGCGCTGGAGAGAGACATCATGCGTCGGCATGTTTTTGCCGACCCCAAGGCCAAGGCGCTCTTGGAGGGCATCATCCACCCGCTCGTCGGTCAGCAAATTGAAGCAAGGGCACAGACATTGGCCGATGCCGGCCATACCTGTCTGGTCTTTGATATCCCTTTGCTGGTGGAGTCTGCGCACTGGCGCAAACGCCTGCACCGCGTTTTGGTGGTCGACTGCAAGCCTGCGACCCAAGTCAGCCGGGTGATGGCGCGCAGCGGCCTGGCAGAGGCCGACGTGCAGAGCATCATCGCGGCACAGGCCAGTCGCACGCGCCGTCTGGCGGCCGCAGACTTGGTGCTGTTCAATGACGACGTTTCTTTGCAGGATTTGGCAGCCGCCGTGGTGGAAATGGGTGGAAAGTTCGGGCTATGATTCGGCCACTTGAAAGTACAGCGTGATTCTCTACGAATATCCCTTTAACGAACGCATTCGCACCTATCTGCGGCTGGAACACCTTTTTTTGCGCCTCGCCACTCTGGTGTCGCGCGAAGCGCCACTTGACCACCACTTTGCCTTGACGACGATTTTTGAAGTCATGGACGTGGGCGCGCGTGCCGACCTCAAATCCGATGTCCTGAAAGATCTGGATAAGCAAAAACAGGTGCTGAATGGTTACCGTGGCAACCCGGCCATTGCCGAAGCCGTGCTGAACAAAGTCATTGCCCAGGTGGAAGGCTGCTTTGAAGCCCTGAATGCCACCGCAGGCAAGGCCGGTCAATCACTGACCGAGAACGACTGGTTGATGAGCATTCGCAGCCGTATTGGCATTCCTGGTGGTACCTGTGAGTTTGATCTGCCAGCCTACTTTTCCTGGCAACATCGCAGCGTTGAATCGCGCATCAAGGATTTGCACCGTTGGGCCGCCACATTGGCGCCACTGGCGGATTCGATTCACTTGCTGCTGAAGATGTTGAGAGACTCCGGCTCACCCCAAAAAGTGGTGGCGACGGGCGGACAATTTCAACAAAACCTGCCACAAGGTCGCACCTTCCAACTGATGCGACTGGCTGTCGATCCAAGCCTTCAAATGATTCCAGAAATCAGCGGCAATCGGTTGATGGTTTCCATTCGGATGATGCGCCTGGACGAGGAAGACAAAATGCACCCCGCATTACAGGACGCCGCCTTCGAAATCGCTTTGTGTTCTTGAGCCCTTATCGCCTCGCCATGGATGCATCCATTCCGACCAAGATCGTTCGTTGCCCGGCCTGCGGCGGGGACAGCGTGTATGCAGCCACCAATCCGTTCAGGCCCTTTTGCTGCGAGCGCTGTAAGAACGCGGACTTCGGCGCATGGGCCAGCGAGGCTTTTCGCGTCCCGACAGAAGCCCCGCCAGAAGACGCCATGTTTGGCGACCCCAAACTTCAGTAAACCCTGGGAATCTTTCGACGCTAGTGGGTGCCAACTTGCTGGTGAGTCGCTGAAGCAAAGCCGCGCTCCATCGCAAACCACTGCAATACGGGAACGGTACCCGGCAACACCGGCGTAACCTGCACCGGCAATTGCTCCCAGGAAAAGTCTTGCGCCTCGCGCATCTGCAACTCGCCTACCCACGCGAACACCTTGCAGAAATGCAACCGGACCAAGGCGTGGGGATAGTCCACCATCTCCACGCGCCACGGGGTGACCGCGCCGATTTCAATTCCCAGTTCCTCATGCAACTCGCGGCGCAAAGCCTGTTCCACAGACTCATCCGCCTCTAACTTGCCGCCGGGAAATTCCCAATAGCCTGCATAGGCTTTACCTACAGGTCTTGAAGTCAACAGAAAAGCACCATCGGCTCGCACCAGCACGCCCACGGCTACCTCGGTGACGGGACGGTCCGGCCCGCCTTCGCGCAAGGCATGGGCGTCTGCCACCAAGGGCTTGGTGCTCATGTTGCAGTGCTGCGGCGGCCGGCGTAATCCTGCGCAAACTGCCAGGCTACCCGACCACTGCGCGAGCCGCGCTCCAATGCCCACAGCAAAGCCTCAGGGCGGGCGGTTTCAATTTCACCAGCAGGCACTCCCAGCACCTTGAGCCATTGCGCGGCAATGTGCAGGTACTCGTCTTGCGTGAAGGGATAAAAGCTCACCCACAGGCCAAAGCGCTCGGACAGGGAAATCTTTTCCTCGATGACCTCACCCGGGTGAACTTCGCCCTCGGGCGTATGTGTGTAGGTCAGGTTCTCGGACATGTATTCGGGTAGCAGGTGACGCCGATTGCTGGTGGCGTAGACCAGCACATTGGCGGTGGCCGCGGCGACCGATCCATCCAGCACCGACTTCAGGGCTTTGTAACCGGGCTCGCCCTCGTCAAAGCTCAGATCATCGCAAAACACGATGAACTTTTCGGGGCGTGCCGCCACGATCTCGACAATGTCGGGCAGATCCACCAGGTCGGCCTTGTCGACCTCGATCAGGCGCAAGCCTTGGGCCGCATAGGCGTGCAGGCAAGCGCGGATCAGAGACGACTTGCCAGTGCCCCGGGCACCGGTCAACAACACGTTGTTGGCCGTGGCGCCGCGGACAAACTGCGCCGTGTTGCGTTGAATCTTTTCCTTTTGCTGGTCAATGTCCACGAGGTCGACAAGGTTCATCGCGCCCACATGGTGGACCGCCGATATAACACCCTGACCCGAAGAACGACGGCGGTATCGAAAGGCGATGGACTCCGTCCAGTCGGGCTCCAGCAGTCCATGTGGCAACGAGGCTTCCACCCGCGCCATAAACAGCTCGGCACGGGCCAAAAATAGTTCAATCTTCTCATTCATATCAAGCATCCGGGGCGAGGGGTTTATAACTCAGGAACACCGTGGAACCGGCTTTGCCGGGCCACTGGTGTTGCCCCCTGCAAGGGGGAAAGCGGCTACGCGTAGCGAGCAAGCCGGGGGGTGTTCAACTCCTATAGTCGGCGTTGATGGTCACGTATTCGTGGCTGAAATCGCAAGTCCAAACCGTCTCGGTCGCATTGCCGCGACCCAGGCCTACACGTACGGTAATTTCTGATTGCTTCATCACACGCTGGCCATCTTCTTCCCGATAGGTCGGGTTGCGACCACCTTTTGTAGCCACATGCACATCATCCAAAAACAGTTCAATGCCGGTCTGGTCGAGGTCATCAATACCGGCATAGCCCACAGCAGCCAGAATGCGGCCCAGGTTCGGGTCGCTGGCGTAAAAGGCCGTTTTGACAAGCGGGGAATGGGCAATCGCATAGGCCACCTTGCGGCATTCCTCGGCGTTGCGCCCACCTTCCACGACCACACTGATGAACTTGGTCGCGCCTTCACCGTCGCGCACGATGGCTTGGGCCAAGTTCCGCGCAACCTCCAGCATCAAGGTTTTAAGCGCCTGGCCATCCGGTGAAGCCAGCGAGTCAATCGGTGTATTGCCGGCCTTGTTGCTGGCAATCACCACCAATGAGTCGTTGGTAGAGGTGTCGCCGTCGACGGTCACGCGGTTAAATGAGCCTTCTGCCAGTTCCAGCGACAACTGCTTCATCACAGCCTGATCGACATTCGCGTCAGTCGCAATGAAGCCCAACATGGTCGCCATGTTGGGTCGGATCATGCCCGCGCCCTTGCTGATACCCGTTACGCTGATCTGTTTTCCACCCACCAAGCCCTGGGCGCCGAAGGCCTTGGGTTGGGTGTCGGTGGTCATGATGCCCTCGGCAGCCTTCAGCCAATGTCCTGCCGCGGCATCGGCAATGGCTGCATCCAGCCCGGCTTCGATGCGGTCTACCGGCAGTGTTTCCATAATCACACCGGTCGAAAATGGCAGCACCTGTGTGGCATCGATTCCCAGACGCGTGGCCAGCGCGGCGCAGGTGCTGCGTGCACGGCTGAGACCGTCAGCACCGGTACCCGCATTGGCATTGCCGGTGTTGATCACCATGGCGCGCATGGATTGGCCGGAGGACAGGTGCTCGCGGCATACTTGCACTGGCGCGGCACAAAAACGATTCGAGGTGAAGACGCCCGAGACACTGGCTCCTTCATCCATCAACACCACCGTCAGGTCTTTGCGATTGGCTTTGCGAACACCGGCTTCGGTGACGCCAATGCGCACTCCAGCGATCGGGTACAACGTGGCATCGTCCGGAAGAGGCAAGTTAACGGGCATGGTTTACTTTCAGGCAAGTTTGCCGTGGCACTGTTTGTATTTTTTTCCACTGCCACAAGGGCAAGGATCATTCCGGCCCACGCGGGCAAAACTGGCAACTGCCGCCGCTGCGGCTGACGATGTTGCAGATTTGGCAAGGCCAACGGTTTCGGGAGCCACCACGGTTTCGACTTCGCCGGTTTCGGTCGGTGCACTGTAGGTGACGTTGGAAATCGCTTCAGCCCGGGCTTCCATTTGCTGCGCCGCCTCGTCAATTTGTTCGGCAGACTGAATCTTCACCGTCATCAACACTTTGGTGACATCGTTCTTCACTGAATCCAGCAACTGTCCAAACAGTTCAAAGGCTTCGCGTTTGTATTCCTGTTTCGGCTGCTTTTGTGCATAGCCACGCAGATGAATGCCCTGGCGCAAGTAATCCAGCGCGCTCAAGTGGTCACGCCAGTGGGTGTCGATGCTTTGCAACAAAACCATGCGTTCAAACTGTGTGAAATTGGTGTCGCCCACCAGATCCACTTTGGCTTGGAAAGCCGCATTGGCCGCATTTACCACGGTGTGCAGCACCTCTTCGTCCGTAATGGCGCTGGCTTGTTCAACTTGCGTTTTCAAGTCCACTGAAATCTGCCATTCGTCTGCCAGCACTTTTTGCAGGCCCGCAATGTCCCATTGTTCTTCCACCGATTCGGGTGGTACAAACATGCGTACCAGATCTTCGAAACAACCCTCACGCAGGGAAGCAATCTGTGCGCTTAAATCCTGCGCGTCCAGAATGGCATTGCGTTGCTGGTAAATGACCTTTCGTTGGTCGTTGGAAACATCGTCGTATTCCAGCAATTGTTTGCGCATATCGAAGTTGCGCGCCTCGACCTTGCGCTGGGCGCTCTCGATGCTGCGCGTGACAATGCCGGCTTCAATGGCTTCGCCATCCGGCATCTTCAAACGATCCATGATGGACTTGACGCGGTCACCGGCAAAGATACGCATCAACGAATCATCCAGGCTCAGGTAGAAACGTGATGAGCCCGGATCACCCTGGCGGCCCGAACGGCCACGCAGCTGGTTATCGATACGGCGCGACTCATGGCGCTCCGTGGCAATAATGCGCAAACCACCCAGTCCTGTCACTTTCTCATGGTCGCGTGCCCAACCGGCGCGGATGGTGGCAATGGCGTCTATCCTGGCTGCTTCGTCCAGCGCAGCGTCGGCCTCGATATCCTCCACAATTTTCTGGATGCTGCCACCCAGCACAATGTCGGTTCCGCGACCGGCCATGTTGGTGGCGATGGTGATCATGTTGACGCGGCCCGCCTGGGCCACGATATCGGCCTCCCGCGCATGCTGCTTCGCGTTCAGCACCTGATGCGGCAACTTTTCCGCAGCCAATAGTTGCGAGATGATTTCGGAATTCTCAATCGATGTGGTCCCCACCAGCACGGGTTGCCCGCGCTCGTAGCATTCGCGAATGTCCTTGATGGCGGCCTCGTACTTTTCGCGTGTGGTCTTGTAGACGCGGTCAAGTTGGTCTTCGCGGCGACTTTTGCGGTTGGGTGGAATCACTACGGTTTCAAGACCATAGATTTCCTGAAATTCGTAGGCCTCGGTATCGGCCGTACCGGTCATGCCGGCCAATTTGCCATAGAGGCGGAAATAATTCTGAAACGTAATCGAAGCCAGGGTTTGATTTTCGGCCTGTATTTCCACGCCCTCTTTGGCTTCCACGGCCTGGTGCAGGCCATCGCTCCAGCGGCGTCCCGTCATCAGGCGTCCGGTGAACTCATCCACGATGACAATTTCGCCTTCCTGCACCACGTAATGCTGGTCACGGTGATACAAGTGGTTGGCCCGCAACGCGGCATACAGGTGGTGCATTAGCGTGATGTTGGCCGGGTCATAAAGGGACGCACCCTCGGCAATCAAGCCAAGCCCGGAAAGAATGCGTTCTGCATTTTCGTGCCCGGCTTCTGTCAGGTAGACCTGGTGTGACTTTTCGTCCACCGTGAAGTCACCCGGTTTGGTGATGCCCTCACCGGTATGCGGATCGGCTTCACCTTCCTGTTTGGTCAACAGGGGCACGATCTTGTTGATGGCGATATAGAGGTTGGTGTGGTCTTCTGCCTGACCACTAATGATCAGGGGCGTACGCGCCTCGTCAATCAGGATCGAGTCCACCTCGTCGACGATGGCGAAATTGAGTCCCCGTTGAACGCGGTCGTTCACCTCGTGCACCATGTTGTCGCGCAGGTAATCGAATCCGTATTCGTTGTTCGTGCCGTAGGTAATGTCGGCCCTGTAGGCTGCCTGCTTTTCCTCGCGTGGCGCCTGAGGCAGATTGATACCGACCGTCAGACCCAGAAAGTTATACAGACGCCCCATCCAACGTGCATCGCGGCTGGCCAGGTAATCATTTACCGTGACGACGTGAACACCCTTATCGGTCAAGGCATTCAGATACACCGGCAAGGTGCTGGTTAGTGTCTTGCCTTCGCCCGTACCCATTTCGGAAATCTTGCCGTAGTGCAGCGACATACCGCCCAGCAACTGCACGTCAAAGTGCCGCATCTTCATGACACGTTTGGAGCCTTCGCGGACCACAGCAAAGGCTTCCGGCAAGATGGCCTCCAGCGTTTCACCATTGGCAACACGCAATTTGAATTCCTGCGTCTTGCCTTTTAGTGCTTCATCCGAGAGCTTTTCGAAGTCGGGTTCCAGCGCATTGATGCGTGTGACCACGTTGCGGTATTGCTTGAGCAGACGGTCGTTACGACTTCCGAAGATTTTGGTAAGAATATTGGTGGCCATGCAAGCAAGACTGGCCTGTTTCCCACGGCGGGCTAACAGAACAGCGCAGTCCTTTTTCTAATCAAGGTGAAATGGGGGCAATCCGGCAAAAGGCAAGCACCAAGGCACTCGCGGCTTACACAGCTTGCGAAAACGCTGATTTTAACGTTTGGCCAGCCTTGCCAAAGTGATACCCGCATTGAGAAATTTTTGCGGGTCTTGCGGCACCCCTTGCACCAGCACTTCAAAGTGCAGGTGGGCACCAGTAGAGCGACCGCTACTGCCCACTTCAGCGATTTTTTGACCGCGTTTGATGAGATCGCCCTTCTTGACCAGCACCCTTGACGAATGCGCATAGCGCGTGATCAAGTCATTGCCATGATCTACTTCAATCATGTTGCCGTACTGGGGATGAAACTCCTGGGTCACCACGACACCCCCTGCTGCGGCAAAGATTGGCGTACCCGGTTCGGACGGGAAATCCAGGCCCGTGTGCAGGGCGGAGCGCCCCGTGAAGGGATCAATGCGCCAGCCGAATGTTGAGCCCAGGCTCACATCTTTCACGGGCTGCTCGGTGGGCACCATCATTTTCTTGATCTTCTGTTCAAACAGGCGCGACTCAATGACCGTCATGACATCGGTACGCTGATTGGTTAGCTGATCCAGATCGGACAAAGCCGCCTGCAATTCATCCATCGTAAGGCTGTGCTGAGCAATCAGCACACCGCCCTGTCCCGGCTTGGCCTTGATGTCAGCCGGATTGATACCCGCCAGCCCCGATACGCGCTCGCCCAATGACTCGAGCTGCAATATCTTCGCCTGCATTTCCCCCAGGCGCTTGGCCATCACATCGATGTTCTCGCGCATAAAGCGGTCTCTTTGCGCAACCTCATCGCGGACGACCAGGCGCACCACCGTGCTGATGACAGGCCACCCTTCACGCGCGCCCTTGAGAAATACCCAGTGGTACAAAACGGCAGACACCAGCATCAGGGTCAATGACAAACCCAACACCACAGCTATCAAACGTATGCCGCTCAGCTGGATGGCGCGAACCCGTGAGAACCGCGCATCCGTGATAATCAATTGCATATCCAAACCTTAAAAGGGGCCATGACCCGCCGCAACCACGCCATCACGCTTTTACAGGCGACCCAGGACTCGGAAACACTGAACCGTCTGTGTGCGCTTGCTAGCGAAAGTGCGCTGCGGCTGAAATCGATTGAATCCCTGATACCGGCTCCGCTGCGTTCATGCGTACAGGCGGGGCCCATTGAAGGTCCCGTGTGGTGTTTGCTGCTGGCGAATAATGCCGCAGCTGCAAAAATCAAACAGCTCTTACCCGCTCTGGAAGCACATTTGCGTTCCAAGGGATGGGAGGTTACCTCAATTCGGCTGAAGGTTCAAATGTCGCGCAATGCGCCTTGACGGCAAATTTGCGGAGAGAGATAAGTGGTGCCGCTTGTCGGAATCGAACTGACGACCTACCGCTTACAAGGCGGTTGCTCTACCAACTGAGCTAAAGCGGCACGGGCTGAATTCTAACCCAGCTCACGGCGTCAACTCGCCGCGAAGGGCACGAAATTACTTGATCCGTGTTAACGATGGCCGTCCACCGCCATTGGGGCGCGTGCCATCCGGATTTGGGGCTTCCGGTTTGTCAGAGGTGACCGTCGTCAAAGTAACCGACTGGGTCTCCGGAGCGGACGTTACGGGCGCAGTGGCTGAACTGGCCAAAAGAGGAAACGCCATGCCTTGACCGTTTTCACGGGCATAAATAGCCAGTACGCGATCGACTGGCACCAGAATGTCGCGCGCCACGCCACCAAACCGCCCCTTGAACTCAATATAGTCGTTGCCAAGCTTCAAGGCACTGGTAGCGTCAAAACTGATGTTAAGGACGATTTCACCGTCCTTAACAAATTCATTGGGCACGCGCACGCGTTCATCGACCAGCACCGCAATAAACGGTGTAAAGCCATTGTCCGTGCACCATTCGTACAGTCCCCGAATCAAGTAGGGACGTGTGGAGGGCGAATCTTTTGCGTCAATCATGGCCACTGGAATTACTTGCGCATCACCTTTTCAGACGGCGTCAGTGCCTCGATATAGGCCGGGCGTGAGAATACACGTTCAGCATATTTAAGCAGAGGCGCGGCATTCTTGCTGAGGTCAATACCGTAGTAATCCAGACGCCAGAGCAGCGGTGCAATCGCCACATCAAGCATGGAGAAGTTGTCGCCGAGCATGTATTTATTTTTCATGAAAACCGGCGCCAGTTGCGTCAGTCGATCACGAATATGGGCGCGGGCCTTTTCGAGAGCCTTTTCGTTTCCCTTTGAAGCACGGGCTTCCAGGGTCACCACATGCACAAACAATTCCTTCTCGAAATTGAGCAAGAACAGGCGCACGCGTGCACGATCAACCGGATCTCCCGGCATCAGTTGGGGATGCGGAAAGCGTTCATCAATGTATTCATTGATGATGTTGGACTCGTACAAAATCAGATCGCGCTCAACCAGAATCGGCACCTGACCGTAAGGATTCATCACACTGATGTCTTCCGGTTTGTTGTACAAATCCACATCGCGGATTTCGAAGTCCATGCCTTTATCAAACAACACAAAGCGGCAGCGGTGGGAAAAGGGGCAGGTTGTTCCTGAATACAGCACCATCATGGCAAGAGACTCCTAAAAAATGAAAAAGAGTGGGCTGCCAATTGCGAGCCCACTCTCTGGTGTTTGGGCACCTTGGTAAAGCGCCCAAACATGACTGTCGAGATTATTTAACTTCTTTCCAGAAGGCGCCGTTCATGCGCCAAGTGAAGAATGTCAACACGCACAAGAACAACAAAACCCACACACCCAGACGCACACGTGTATTTTGCGCCGGCTCTGCCATCCAGGCCATATAGTTCACCAAATCACCTACGGTCTGATCGTATTGCTCAGGGGTCATGGTGCCGGGGGTTAATTGCTCCCAACCTTTCAGGACATGGACTTCCTGACCGTGCTCTTCTTTGACTTCATAGATCGGCACGCGCTTGCCCTGCAATTGCCACAGCGCATGTGGCATGGCGATATTCGGGAACGCCAGATTGTTCCAACCGGTGGGCTTGGTGTCGTCTACGTAGAAGGTGCGCAGGTAGGTGTAAACATAATCTGCGCCAGTGCCCTGACCTTGTGACGAACGCGAGCGCGTAATCACACTCAAATCTGGAGGATTGGCGCCAAACCAGCCCTTAGCCTGCTTCGGGTCAATCGCAGAAACCATGTTGTCACCCACTTTTTCGGTGGTAAACAACAGGTTGTCCTTGATCTGCTGCTCGGTTAAACCGATGTCTTTCAAGCGGTTGAAACGCATGAAAGCAGCCGAATGGCAGTTCAGACAATAGTTGACAAATACCTTTGCGCCGTTTTGCAAGGAGGCCAGGTCGCTGCTCTTGTTAGGTGCCTTGTCCCAGGCAATGCCGCCCGTATTAGCCTGTGCCGTGACAGCCAGACCGAGGGCCAAGAAAAGGGAAACGAGTACTTTTTTCATTGTGTTTGTTTCCATTTCAGTGGGCAACAAAGTTAACACGGCTGGGTACGGGTTTGGGGTCCCCGATCCGGCTCCACCAAGGCATGAGCAAGAAGAAACCGAAGTAGAAGAGCGTGCCGATTTGCGATATGCGGCCACCGATTTCAGACGGTGGCAAGGTGCCGAGGTAACCCAAGGCAAGAAAATCGATCACAAAAACGGCATACATGTATTTATGCCAGTCGGGACGGTAACGAATGGACTTCACCGCGCTGTTATCCAGCCATGGCAGGAAGAACAGAATCACGACACCGCCACCCATGGCTACAACGCCCCAGAACTTGGCGTCGATGCCACCCAGGAAGGGCATGGCTTTCAGCAATGGACTGAACACTGGGGCCAGGAAACCGAGCATATTGGACAGGCCTGGCAGCAATCCCAGACTGACCGCAACGCCCACACCTACAGCCCAAAGCGGGGCTTTGAATACCTTGGGTAATTTGGCAGATGCAAAGTAAACCGCCGCCAGCACAATCAGCGCCAACACCGTGGCCATTTCACCGGTGACTGCACGCAACATCGAATAGAAGGGCGTGAAATACCAGACCGGAGCAATGTGCAACGGCGTCTTGAATGGATCAGCCGGGATGAAGTTGTTGTACTCCAGGAAGTAACCGCCGAACTCTGGGGCAAAGAAAATGATGGCCGTAAAAACCAGCAGGAACAGGCTCACACCGTAAATGTCGTGCACGGTGTAGTAGGGGTGGAAGGGGATACCGTCCAGAGGGTGACCTGCCGCATCACGCGGTGCATCAGGGCCCTTGATTTCCACGCCGTCAGGATTGTTGGAACCCACATCGTGCAGGGCCAGCAAGTGCGCAACCACCAAGCCCAGCAGCACCAGCGGCACCGCAATAACGTGGAAGCTGAAGAAGCGGTTCAGCGTGGCATCGCCCACCACATAGTCACCGCGGATCAGCAATGCCAGATCAGGTCCGACAAAGGGCACGGCGGCAAAAAGGTTCACGATCACTTGGGCGCCCCAGTAAGACATTTGTCCCCAAGGCAGCAGATATCCCATGAACGCCTCAGCCATCAGGCACAGGAAAATGGCACAGCCAAAGATCCAGACCAGTTCGCGCGGCTTGCGGTAGCTGCCGTACATCAGTCCGCGGAACATGTGCAGATAAACCACGACAAAGAAGGCTGACGCTCCGGTGGAGTGCATGTAGCGAATCAACCAGCCCCACGGCACATCGCGCATGATGTACTCGACGGAACCAAATGCCAGTGCGGCATCCGGCTTGTAATGCATCACCAGGAAAATACCGGTGACGATTTGAATCACCAAAACCAGCAGTGACAGCGAACCGAAGATGTACCAGAAGTTAAAGTTCTTCGGAGCGTAGTACTCCGACATGTGAACTTTGTAGGCATCGAATGCGGTCGGGAAACGGTTCTCAAACCAGTTGGTGACTTTCGCACCCGCTGACGCGTTGGGGGAGATTTCCTTGAATGTAGCCATGTTCTTATGTCCTTTAGGCCTTCTTGTCTTCGCCGATCAGCAATCTGCTGTCGGACAGGTACATATGCGGCGGCACTTCCAAATTGTCAGGCGCAGGCTTGTTCTTGAAAACGCGACCAGCCAAATCGAAGGTGGAGCCGTGGCAGGGGCACAGGAAGCCGCCTTGCCAGTCATCGGGCAATGATGCTTGCGGGCCAGCCGTGAACTTGTCCGAAGGCGAACAACCCAGGTGCGTGCAAATACCCACGGCAACAAAAAACTCAGGCTTGATCGAGCGGCCTTCGTTGGCAGCGTACTCAGGAGTCAATTCACCGCGTTTACGTTCCGACTTCGGGTCTGCCAACTGTGGATCTAACTTGGTTAGTGCGGCGAGTTGTTCGGGCGTGCGGCGCACGATCCAGACAGGCTTGCCGCGCCACTCCACGGTTAATTTTTCACCGGGTTTGATGGCTGCAATATCCACTTCCACAGCGGCACCAGCGGCTTTGGCTCTTTCAGACGGCTGAAAAGTGCTGACAAAAGGAATGGCAGCGGCAATACCGCCTACAGCTCCGGCACAGCCAGAAGCAATCATCCAGGTACGTTTACTGGCGTCGATCGATTTGGTGTCGACTAGGGTTTCACTCATGAGAATCCTCAATGAACATCACAACTATGGGCAAACGTCGATTGTAGCTGACCGAAATCATCAAATCGGTCAGGTAGGCGTCAGACGTAGCCCGGCGCAAGCGGCGCTACACTTCGGTTTTATTTTCAAAAGAGGAGACATGCATGGGAATGATTCAAGAATTCAAAGAATTTGCCGTCAAAGGCAACGCAATGGATCTTGCGGTCGGCGTAATCGTTGGTGGTGCGTTCGGAAAAATTGTCGACTCCGTCGTTGGAGATCTGATCATGCCAATCGTTGGCTCTGTGATTGGTAAAGTGGATTTTTCGAATTTGTTTGTCGTCCTTGGAAGCGTCCCGGCTGGAACCGACACTTCTCTGGCCGCCCTGAAAAAAGCCGGCATTCCGGTTTTCGCCTATGGAAATTTCATCACCATCGCCGTGAACTTTCTCATATTGGCATTCATCGTGTTCCTGATGGTCAAGCAACTCAACAAGTTGAAAAAGGACGAGCCCGTCGTGGAAGCCGCACCAGCACCCACTCCGGAAGACGTCATGTTGCTGCGCGAAATTCGCGACAGCCTCAGGAAGTAATTAACGCCCGCGCCATCCGGACAGCCTCTATCAGGCTGCTCGGATCGGCGTTGCCCGTCCCGGCGATGTCGAACGCGGTGCCATGGTCTGGGCTGGTGCGAACCAGTGGCAACCCCAGGGTCACATTGACGCCTTGCTCGACCCCCAGGTATTTCACCGGTATCAGTCCCTGGTCGTGGTACATGGCCACAACCACGTCAAATTCAGGCTCCTGCCCTGGCTTGCGACGGGCGCGCATAAATACCGTGTCTGGCGCCCAGGGGCCACTCACCTTGCAACCCTGAAGTGCGGCAGCCTGCATGGCGGGCAGAATGATTTCCAGTTCCTCCCGGCCAAAGAGCCCGCCCTCCCCCGCATGGGGATTCAGGCCAGCCACGGCAATCCGCGGATTACGCCCGATCAGTTTGGTCAATGAGGCGTGTGTGATCAATAAAGTCTGCAAAACATTTTCAAAGGTCACTGCCTCAATCGCTGCCCGCAGTGACACATGAATGCTGACCAGCACGGTACGCAGTTCATCGTTTGCCAGCATCATGCGCACCGGCATTTCACGCACAGACTGGTTCATGTGCTCCGCAGCAACGGCCTGAAGCATTTCCGTGTGACCAGGATATTGGTTAAAGGGCGCTCCTGCCGCAGACAAAGCTTCCTTATGCAAAGGCGCCGTGACCATTGCCGAGATTTCACCCCGCATGGCTGCGCGTGCGGCCTGCAGCACACAGTTTCCGGCAAACGCACCGGCCACCGCGCTGACGTGTCCCAAGTCGATCGGTGGCAACGCCTGCCCTTGTTGCAGCACGGGAATGCAATTCGGCGGGCCCCCCCCAACTTCCTTCGGGCTCGCAATCGCTGCGACAGGGAACGTTACGCGTCCCTGGTTCAGTTGGATGGCTGCCCTGCGAAGGGTTTGAACGTCACCCCAAACAAAACATCCCGCCAGTAAAACCGGCTGTTGTTGATAGGCTTTGACAATGATTTCTGGCCCGATGCCAGCGGCATCGCCCATGGTGATAGCAATGGGGGCTTGCGACATTCGGACTTTCAGGCGGGGTTATCAATGTCGATGGCCACATGCTGCAGACCGAGTTGCTCTGCAATGTGAGCCGCCACCGCAGGAGCACCATAGCGTTCACTGGCATGGTGACCACAGGCGATAAAGCTGACGCCGCATTCGCGTGCGTAATGGGCTTGCGGTTCGGAAATCTCGCCGGTCACAAATATGTCCGCGCCGGCGGCGATGGCGTCTTCAAAGTAGCCCTGTGCTCCGCCTGTGCACCATGCCACACGCTGCATGACGCCAGGTTTAGCCGCCACCAAAGTCACGGAACGACCGAGTACGCCCTCTATATGGCTGGCCAGCGACTGCGGACTCGCCATGACCTGAGACGGTGCCACACCTACCCAGCCCAATTGCTGTTCGCCGAAGTGCTCTTGCGCGACAAAGCCAAGCCGGGCGCCAAGTTGCGCGTTATTTCCCAGTTCAGGATGCGCATCCAGCGGCAGGTGATAGGCAAAAAGGTTGATGTTGTGCTGCATGAGCAATCCCAAGCGCTGGCGCAACCAACCCGTCACCCGCCCGTCATGGCCACGCCAAAAAAGACCATGGTGCACAAAGATTGCGTCGGCCCTGTATTCCACGGCGGCCTCAATGAGCGCCAGGCTTGCGGTGACACCGGAGACAATCTTTGTGACTTCGTTACAGCCCTCCACCTGAAGTCCGTTGGGGCCGTAATCCTTGAATCGTTCGGGCTGCAGCAAGGCATCAAAAGCGGCCAAAAGCGTCTTGCGTTCAGTCATGGTGCAGTGGGGAATTGATGGGTTTGAGGTCACTTATTGTGCTCGACTGTGAAACCTGCAGATCACAATCGCAACCTTTGCCCGCAGCAATCCAGCGGCCAAACATCCACTTACGCAGCCGAGCCCAAACAGCGAAAAAAAGTCCTTTGCTGTTGTCGCCATCACCCAATACACCGCAGCGGTACTGCTTCCGCTCGGCAACCCAGATCAGGGCCTTGCAGGGCCCCAACCGGCTGCGAGAAATCAGCAAGCCCAACGGGCAAGTTTCGGCCAGACAACAGACTCCGCAGCCATTGCAGGCCTCGCCAAAAGCAGGCTTTGCGGGCGCCAGAGGTTGAATGTGAATGACTTGCTGAGGCGACAAAAGAGTGAGCTTGCAAAGTGGGCACTAGAGCCCAATGTAACGCCAAGCGCTATGCGTCCTACAATTTGATCCATGAAAAGACTTTGGTTGATTTTTTCCCAAGCCGCCACGGTGTTTTTAGCGGCCTATTTTGTCGTTTTAACGCTAAAACCCCAGTGGCTCGGTCATCTGCCAGGTAGTGGCAACGGGGCGGTCGCGTTACTGGAGGCGCCTGCGTCGGTCGCTGGTGAAGTTCCTCCTGGCAGTCTGCGTGGTGCCGCGCAAAAAGCCTCTGCGGCCGTCGTCAGTATCAACACCAGCCAAGCCGCGAAAAAGAATCCGAACGCGAATGACCCATGGTTCAAGTTTTTCTATGGCGACCAAGGTGAAGAAGCGCAGGGTGGCCTGGGCAGCGGCGTGATAGTGAGCCAGAGCGGTTACATCCTCACCAATAACCATGTGGTGGAAGGGGCCGACGAAATCGAAGTCATCCTGAACGACGGCAGGCGCACCAAAGGCAAGGTCATTGGCACCGATCCCGACAGCGACCTAGCCGTTTTAAAAATCGGCCTCGAAAAGTTGCCCACCATTGTTCTGGGCAATTCCGACGCGCTGCAGGTGGGCGACCAGGTGCTTGCGATCGGCAATCCTTTCGGCGTTGGTCAGACCGTGACCAGTGGCATCGTGAGCGCATTGGGGCGCAACCAGCTGGGAATCAACACTTTCGAAAACTTTATCCAGACCGATGCTGCAATCAACCCTGGAAACTCAGGGGGGGCGCTGGTCGACACCAATGGGAATTTGTTGGGCATTAACACCGCGATCTACTCTCGTTCAGGCGGCAGTAT
>CAIQEX010000598.1 GCA_903870955.1 uncultured beta proteobacterium | reverse complement strand
TGGTCGAACTGTCGAAAGACTTCACGGCCCAGAGCAAAGTCAAGATGAAGTTCGAGTTTGTGCCATGGCCCAACTTTGCCGACCGCATGCTCAACGAGCTCAACTCCAAAGGCAAGTTGTGCGACTTGATCATTGGCGACAGCCAGTGGATTGGTGGCTCCGCCGAGAGCGGCCACTACGTCAAGCTGAATGATTTCTTCGCCAAAGAAGGCATCAAGATGACCGACTTTGCACCGGCCACTGTGGTCGGCTATGCCGAGTGGCCCAAGAATTCCCCGAACTACTGGGCCCTGCCGGCCATGGCCGATGCGCTGGGCTGGACCTATCGCAAAGACTGGTTTGGCAAGCCTGAAATTCAGGCCGAGTTCAAGAAAAAGTTCAACCGCGATCTGGCTCCACCCAAGACCTGGACCGAGTTCAAACAAGTCTCCGAGTTCTTCCAGGGTCGCATGATCGATGGCAAGAAAGTCTATGGCGCCTACATCTTCACCGAGCGTGGCTCTGAAGGCATCACCATGGGCGTGAGCAATGTGCTCTACCCCTTCGGCTTCAAATACGAAGACCCCAAGAAGCCTTACGCACTGGACGGTTTCGTCAACTCCGCGGATTCCATCCGGGCTCTGGAGTTTTACAAGTCGCTCTACAAAGGCAGCACACCTCCCGGCCTGACCAACTCCTACATGGGCGAAGGTCTGGATGCGTTCAAGTCCGGCCAGGTGGCCATGATGATGAACTGGTTTGCCTTCTTCCCGGGACTGGACAAAGACCCGCAAGTGGGTGGTGCCAAGATTGGCTACTTTGTGAACCCATCGGACAAAGCCAAGGGCGTGCAACTCGGTGGACAGGGCATCTCGGTGGTGTCTTACTCGCCCAATCGCAATGAAGCGCTGGCTTACATCAAGTGGTTTGCAAATCCGGAAGTGCAGAAAAAATGGCAGGCCATTGGTGGTTCCTCGGCGCACAACGCGGTGCTGAAAGACCCCGGCTACCTGAAGAGCGCGCCGTATGCGGCGGCCTTCCAGGAGTCCATGAACCAGGTGGTGGACTTCTGGGCTGAGCCTTCCTATGCGCAACTGATGCTGGCTGAACAGAAGCGCGTGCATGACTTTGTGGTGGCCGACAAGGGCACGGCCAAGGAGGCTCTGGACGGTCTCGTGGCTGACTGGAAGAAGGTCTTCAAAGACGACGGCAAGGTCAAGTAAGAGCGCGCCGTTCTCCTGATCTCGAAAGTGTTCCCGCTCTGCGCCTATTGTGCAGAGCGGGTTCAAAAACTCCCTCTTGTCTCTTGATTGGCTGTACCGCTATGTCCGTTCCATCGCCTCTGGTTGATCGCATCGCCCAGGCTACGCCGCCGCCACTGGCCGGTCGCTTGCGCGGCTTGTCAGACCGCTCGATCGCCTGGATTTTTATTGGCCCGACCATGGTGCTGCTGCTGGCGATCAATATCTTTCCGCTGATCTGGACCATCAAGCTGTCCTTCACCAACTACCGGGCCAACCGGCCCAACGCCCCGGTGGCCGATCTGGGCATTGAAAACTACGTCACCATCCTGACCGACCCCGACATCTGGGCCGCCATGCAAACCACGGCACACTTTGTGTTCTGGACGATTGCACTGCAAACCCTGATCGGCTTCACCCTGGCGTATCTGATTGATCGCAAATTCAAGGGCCACGGCTTTTGGACCACCCTGATCCTGATCCCGATGATGTTGTCACCGGCTGTAGTGGGCAACTTCTGGGCCTTTCTGTACCAGCCGCAAACCGGCCTTTTTAACGCCATCGTGGCGCTGCTGACGGGCGTGTCACCGTCCTCCTTCTCCATGCTGGGCGAGGTACCGCTGGCACCCTGGGCCATCATCATGGTCGATACCTGGATGTGGACGCCGTATGTGATGCTGATCTGCCTGGCCGGCCTGCGCTCGATTCCGGATTACATCTACGAAGCCGCCGAAGTGGACCGCGCCTCCAAGTGGCGTCAGTTCTGGTCGATCACGCTGCCCATGGTGCTGCCCTTCATCATGCTGGCGGTGCTGTTTCGCGGCATTGAAAATTTCAAGATGTTTGACATGGTGAACCTGCTGACCTCCGGTGGCCCAGGCTCCACCACCGAGGTGGCCTCCATCACCCTCAAGCGCGAGGCGTTTGAGAAATGGCGCACCGGCTATTCATCGGCCTTTGCCATCATTTTGTTTGTCGCCGTATTCGGGCTGGCCAACATTTATGTCAAAGCCCTTAACCACATCAAGAACCGGTAACGCACCATGCGCAAAGGCATCAGCACCGCCCACTCGGTCGTCGAACCCACCTCCCAAACCCGCTGGCTGGCCGGCGTGCTGGTGGTGTTCTATGCCCTGGTCACCATCATTCCGCTGGCCTGGATCATCATGACCGGCTTCAAAACGCCGGCCGACTCGATCAGCTACCCGCCCAAGGTTGTTTTCAGTCCCTCGATCGAGGGCTATTGCAACCTGTTCACCACGCGCTCGCGGCAGACACCCGAATACATTGCCAGCCTGCCTCCTTCCGCCAGCGAGTGCGAAAGCATTGCCCGCAACCAGCAGATGGTGGTGGCCGGCCCATCCAACTTCGCGCCGCGCTTTACCAACTCCTTGATCATTGCCTTTGGCTCGACGGTGTTGTCGGTGGGCTTTGGTGTGATGGCGGCCTATGCCTTCTCGCGCTTCAAGGTGCCGCTGAAAGACGACCTGCTGTTCTTCATTTTGTCGACGCGCATGATGCCGCCGATTGCGGTGGCCATTCCCATCTACCTGATGTACCGCGAACTGGGTTTGTCGGACACCCGGCTCGGCATGATCCTGCTCTACAGCGCAGTCAACGTGTCGCTCTCGGTCTGGTTGCTCAAAGGCTTTATTGACGAGATCCCGCGCGAGTACGAAGAGGCCGCCATGGTCGACGGCTACACCCGCTTGCAGGCCTTTCGCAAAGTGGTGTTGCCGCAGGCCACCACGGGCATTGTGGCCACCGCTATCTTCTGTCTGATCTTTGCCTGGAATGAATACGCCTTCGCTGTGTTGCTGACCTCGGGCGAAGCCCAGACCGCACCGCCTTTCATCCCCATCATCATTGGCGAAGGGGGTATGGACTGGCCTGCCGTGGCAGCAGGCACCACGCTGTTCCTGGTGCCCATCCTGGTCTTCACCGTGCTGCTTCGCAAACACCTTTTGCGCGGCATCACCTTTGGCGCCGTGCGCAAATAGAGTGAGATTTCACGCCATGTCCAATCCCAATTCCCCGTCCCCCGTCGCCGACCAAAACAAGGGCAGCACCTGGCCCCGCTGGCTGCGCCGCAACACCCTTGAGCTGGTGGCCTGCGCCGTCATCGGTCTGGGCATTCTGATGCTGCTGCAGCCTTTTGCGCTGGTGCTGTACACCTGGTCTTTTGTCACCATGCTGGCGGGCACCGTCATGTTCATGGTGGTCTCCAAGTTTCCCGAGTAGTCGCCATGGCTGAAATACGCATTCAAAACCTGCACAAGGCCTTTGCCGATTTCACTGCAGTCAAGGACTCGTCCTTTGTGGTGAACGACGGCGAGTTCTTCTGCCTGCTCGGCCCGTCGGGCTGCGGCAAGACCACCACGCTGCGCATGATCGCCGGGCTCGAGTTGCCCACCTCTGGCGAAATATATTTGGGCGGCGAGGATGTGACATTCAAGCGCGCCTCGGCGCGCGACATTGCCTTTGTGTTTCAGATGTTTGCGCTCTATCCGCATATGTCGGTGCGCCAGAACATTGCCTTTCCACTGGTCTCGCAAGGCATGGCACGTGCCGAGATTGACGAGCGCGTGGCCAGTGCTGCCCACACCCTGCACATCACCCATTTGCTGAAGAAGTCGGTCTCGGGTCTGACCAGCGGCGACCGCCAGCGCGTGGCCCTGGGCCGGGCCATCGTGCGTCAGCCGCTGGCTTTCATGATGGATGAACCACTGGGCGCGCTGGATGCGGAGTTCCGCGAGTTGATGTGCCAGGAATTGCGCGCCCTGCATGACCGCCTGGGCGCCACCACCGTCTACGTCACACACGACCAGCGCGAGGCGATGTCCATGGCCGACAAGATTGCCATCATGAACCAGGGTGTGATCGAGCAGTTGGGCGCGCCCCAGGAAATCTATGAACGTCCGGCCAGCGTGTTTGTGGCTGACTTTATGGGCTCACCCTCGATGAATTTCATTCCAGCCAACACGGCTTTGGAACGTGGCGCAACTTCCATCAACCTCGGGCCTGTAGCCCTGGACATGCCCGCCGTGTGCGAAGCGGTCAGCCAGCGCCCGTTGCTGTATGGCGTGCGCCCGGAGCACATCCGTTTATCGACCGATGCACCCCTGCGCGCTGAAGTGGTGGGCGTGGAATACCTGGGCAATTGCCAGATCATCACCCTGAACACGGCGCAGGGCGGTATGTTGCGTGCCAAGGTCGATGTGCAGGTACAGACACAGCGCGGCGACCATGTCGGGCTCGCAATTGAAAGTTCCGAGATGACGCTCTTTGACCAGGCCAGCGGGCGCGCGATTCGCACGGCGCGCGATGACATTGCGCTTGAGTCTGCCGGAACCCGAAAGGCGGCCCATGGCTGATCTCAAACTCGTAGGTGTCAGCAAAAACTTTGGCGCGCAGTCCGCAGTCAGCGGCTTGGAACTGGACATTGCCAGTGGTGAATTCGTGGTCCTGCTCGGCCCCAGTGGCGCTGGCAAAACCACCACCTTGCGGCTGGTGGCTGGTCTGGAAAAACCGGATGCCGGTGAGGTCTGGATTGACGGACGCAATGTGACGGCGCTGGCACCGGCGCTGCGCGATGTCACCTTTGTGTTTCAGCAGTATTCGCTGTATCCGCACCTCAATGTGTACGACAACCTGGCCTTCCCCCTGCGCTCACCCTTGCGCAAGATCAGCGAGGAAGAGGTCAAGGCCAAGGTGCTCGAAGTGGCACGCATGCTGCGCATGGAAGACAAATTGCAAAGCCCTGCCACCAAGCTCTCGGGCGGACAAATGCAGCGCGTAGCCATCGGCCGCGCACTGGTGCGCAACCCGGCGGTGTATCTGATGGATGAGCCCCTGTCGTCGCTGGACGCCAAGTTGCGCAATGACCTGCGGCTGGAGCTCAAGCGCATTCAGCAGGACACCGGTGCCACCATGTTGTATGTCACCCATGACCAGGTCGAAGCGTTGACGTTGGCCAACCGCATCGGCGTGCTCGACCACGGCCGTCTGGTGCAACTTGGCACACCGCAGCAGGTTTACCAGGACCCGGACACCGTGGCCGTGGCCAGTCGCCTGGGCTCACCGCGCATCAATCTGGTTCCGCGTGCGGCCTTGCCCCATCTGCCGATGCCAGAGGGCGTGAAGACCGTGGGTGTGCGCGCCGAACACATGCAAATTCACGCGGCCGATGCCGGTGTGGCGAACTGCGTGCCGGCCCAGGTGCTGCGCCTGGAGCGCCTGAGCGATCAATACCTGGTGCACGTGCGCCTGCAGGAAAGCGGGCAGGAACTGATCGTCTCCTGCGGGCCGGGTCACGTGTCCCAGGCAGGGCAGGACGTGCAGATTCAATTTACGCAATGCCTGTGGTTTGATGCAGCAGACCAACGGGTTCGGACTTGACAGCTTTCAACAGGGACATTGATATGCCATTGAACAACCTCATTCAGAACGCCACCCAAACACTGGTCGACCACCTCGAAGAACTCACCGCACTGGATCAGGCCATTGGAGACGGCGACCACGGCCTCAACATGAAACGCGGCGCCCAGGCCATTCAGGCCAAGCTGGAGGACCTGCGAGCCATGCCGTTGAACGACGCACTCAAGACCATGGGCAAGACCTGTGTGGCCATGATTGGCGGATCCAGCGGCCCGGTGTTTGGCACCTTGCTCATGACACTCGGCAAAGAGTTACCCGAACAGGCAACTGCGGATGATCTGGCGGTGGCGTTGCGACGCAGCATCGAAGCGCTGACCCGCTTGGGCAAGGCCGAGGTCGGCCAGAAGACCCTGCTCGACGTGCTCGACCCGGTGCAAAAAGTACTGGCCGAAGGGGGCCCGGATTTGATTGCGCGGGTGCGCCAATGCGCCTTTGACAGTGCGCTGGCCACCGCCGATATGGACGCCACCCGCGGTCGCTCATCCTTTTTGGGCGACCGCGCAAAAGGCCATGTGGACCCCGGCTCGCGCTCCATGGCCCTGATCATCGGCTCGGTCTGCGACAGCCTGACCACGGCCTGAAACCTCTTCCTTTAATCAACCCTTGGGTGCGCTATGAAAAACTTGATGAACAACGTGGATACCGTGCTGGCCGAATCGCTGGACGGCTTTGCTGCTGCACATGCAGACATCGTGGCCCTGGGGGCCGACCGGGAATTCATACGGCGCCAGCGCGTCAAGCCGGGCAAAGTGGCGCTGATCTCCGGGGGCGGCACCGGGCATGAGCCACTGCACGCGGGCTTTGTGGGCCACGGCATGCTGGACGCGGCCTGCCCCGGCCAGATATTTACCTCGCCCACGCCCAACCAGATGCTCAATGCGGCGCAAGCGGTGGACGGCGGTGCCGGTGTGCTGTTCATCGTCAAGAACTACTCCGGCGACATGATGAATTTCCAGATGGCCTCGGACATGCTGGACCAGGAAAATGCGGTGGTTATCGTCAACGACGACGTGGCGGTGGAAGACTCCACCTACACCACCGGCCGGCGCGGCGTGGCCGGTACCCTCATCATCGAGAAAATACTCGGCGCAGCCGCCGAGCGCGGCGACAACCTGAAGCAACTCCTAGCCCTGGGCAATGCCGTGAACAAAGCCACCGCCTCGATGGGCGTGGCGCTGACGTCTTGCACCGTGCCGGCTGCAGGCAAGCCGACGTTTCAGATCGGCATGCACGAGATGGAGGTGGGCGTGGGCATCCACGGTGAGCCGGGTCGCCGCCGCGTGCCACTGGCCAGCGCCGACGAGATTGCCGAAGAGCTCACCGGCGCGGTGCTGAAAGATCTGGCCCTGAGCGCCGGGCAGGAAGTTATTCTGCTGGTCAACGGCTTTGGCGGCACGCCCTTGCTGGAGTTGTATCTGATGGTCAACGCAGCCCGCACGGTGCTGGAACGCAGTGGCGTGAAGGTAGTG
>CAIQEX010000597.1 GCA_903870955.1 uncultured beta proteobacterium | reverse complement strand
GTGCCAGGGCTGCCTGCAAAGCTTCTTTGCTCCGATCAATGCCCATTGCGCAATCGGTCCAGTAAGCCGGTTAACCCCAACTGCAATTCCGCCAGGTCTTCGGTGACGGTGAGGTAGACAATTTCATCGTCTACCGCGTCGTAACCGTGGATGATTCGGTTGCGCAGATCAATCGCCAATTTCAGATTCGTAACAGAAGTGAGAAACGATGCGTCCAAACGCGCCAATCGCGAGCAGGCTTCACCCAAAATTTCAAGTTGCCGCTCCACTGCGGATCGCCGCATCTTTTCGGCCGCATATTGGGCAAGCGAAATACCCGCCACAAACTCAGCCGCAGACTCTATGGCCCCCAGTGCATCAAGCAGAAGTTTGGGCGCTTTGCTGGCCATAGAGTGGGGTGCGCGTGGCATTCACCGCATCCAAAAAATACGGGTTACGGATATAGCGCGGGTTGACCAAATCCACATGCCGCCCTAGCAACTGCTCCAGTCCATCAGCCAACGCCATCCAACGCTTGGCGCGTGAGCCTGGCGCTTGCGCGTCCAATTCAACCAGAAAGTCGTAGTCACTCGACTCCGGATTGAAAGCGTCACTCGTTGCGGAGCCAAACAGTTCCAGATGCAGCACGCCATGCGCCTCGCACAAGGCGGCGATGTGGGGGATCTGCGGGAGCAATGAGGAGTGCATGGCCGAATTATCGGTCAAGCCTTGCCCCGGCGGATGGTCCAGTTTTGCTTACAGGCGCGCCCGACGCCGTGGCCGTGACGATGGCCTCAAAAAACATGTTTCCGTCGATGTCGTTGTTGACCGTGTTGTCGGTCTGGCTGAAGGCAATGGTGACGCCATCGGCTCCGGCGGACACTGCGTTCTGGGTGGCCTCCGTGGCGGCCAGTTCTTTGGCATGGGCAATGGCTGCATCCACACCGGCAAAGTCCTTTGGTCCACCTTTGGTGTAGACGCGGAAGGTGCCGCGCACGGGCTGTGTCACGGTGATGTGGATGCGTTGCGAGACTTCGCCCAACACCGCGCCGACCGCATTGGCAACCTCGGCGTACTGCGGTACCCGCAGCGCCATGCCAAGCGCACTGGCCACGGCCGGGTAGTAGCTGGAAGCCGGTGCGCCCACGGCGACCAGGGGCATGTCGGGGGCGAACTGCAGGGAGAAAACGGAGGCGCTCGGGGTGGTGCTGGCACTGGCACCGGCCGATGGGCTGGATGCGGTGCTGCGCCCCTGCAGTGCCATCTGCGTCAGCAGCGCGGCCATGTTGCTGGCCCGGTCCTCATTCATCTGGCCGGCGTCGTTCAACCCGGCCTCAATCAGCTTTTGACAGATGGTGGACAACACCAGGTCCACCACCTGGCGCGAGGGCGCCACTGCATCGCCCAAAGCCCAGGTGCCCAGGCCATACATGTAGCGCATTTGCCGCGCCCAGATGCGCGCGGCCAGCGTGGCTGCGGTCTGGCTCCAGTGGGTCGCCATGCCCAGTACGTGGGCGGCATCGCTGGGGGTGAAACCGCTGTAAATCGCCAGACCCTTGCGCTCCAGCCGCGCCAGCGCGCGTGACAGCGGGCGGTCCTCGATATTGCTGCGCTCCAGATCGATCGGCCCTTTGGCCAGACGCTCCCAGGCGCGCAACTCGTCATCGGGCAGGCGGCTGATCAGTGCTTCGTCACTTTGCAGGCGCAACGCGAAACGGATCTGGCTGCCATGCGGCGACTCGTTCTGCTGGCGCTCCAGCACCGGCAAAACTTCTGGATGCTCATGTGCCAACAGGCTGATGGGCACGACACGGCGCGGCCCGATCGCCAAGCCCTTGCCACCCAGAAAGCGTACCTCGCTGTCGCCACCCAAGCCTATCGAATACACCTTGACCGCTTCCACCATGGGACGCCAGTCGCCGATCAAAGCGCCGTCCACACTCAGCTCGGGGCGGCCATTGCGCACTACCGCAATGTCGGTGGTGGTGCCACCCATGTCGGCAACGATGGCGTTGCTGACGCCACTCAAGGCGCAGGCGCCGATGACGCTGGCAGCCGGTCCACTTAGCACCGTGCCCACCGGACGCGCCAGCGCACTGGCCGCGTTGATCAGCGTGCCATCGCCTTTGACGATCATCAGGGGCGCATCAATCTGGCGCGCATGCAGGGTGCGCTTGACCGAATCGATCAGCGCCTTGACATGCGTAATCATGCGGGCGTTGAGCGCGACGGTCATGGCGCGGCGCGGCGCGCCCAGGCTGCTGGCCAGTTCATGGCCGCAGGTGACGGGTTTGTCGGTAAGTGCCGTCACCCACTCGCGCAACTGCAGTTCATGCTGCGGGTTGCGTACCGCAAAGCTGGCGGAAATGGCAAATGCGCTGACGCGCGAAGCGTGCTTGAGGATGGCGGCTTGGGAGGCCTCTTCATCGAGTGCCGCAATGGCGTTGCCACCGGCATCGTGCCCACCGGGTAGCGAGACGATGGCGTCTGCGCCCAGCAATTCGACCATGCCACTGGCCTTGATTTGTGCCGCGTCATAGCCGGCCAACAGCACGCACACCGGCGAGCCCTTGCCCTCGACTACCGAGTTGGTGGTGAGCGTGGTGGAGAGCGACACCAGCGCGACCTTGTCGAGCGCGTCCTGCGGCAACTTGTCCAGCGCGCCGCCAATGCCGACCGCCAGATCAAAGCGCGTCGTCAGACTTTTGGCGGCGGCAATGACCTGTTTGCGGTCGTCCAGCAGCACCGCATCGGTGAACGTGCCGCCGGTGTCTATGCCAAGGAAGTAGTGGGAGCTCACGATGCACGCGTGGGGAAAATGTTTCGCCGCCGGGCCGCCCCAAGGCGAAACGCGGCCCCCTTGGGGGGCAGGGAGCTACACGCAGTGAGCGACCGTGGGGGCAAAGTCAGCTTCCCGCTTCGCACAACCACTTGAATAAGTATTCTGCAAAGCTGCGCCGCACCGTGACCTCAAAACTGGTCTCAGCCTTCAAGCAATACAAAACGACATTGGCCTTGGCAATGTGCGACTGCGCCAGCGACCCATCTGGAAACGACCGGGCATGCAAATCCAGCGGGCAACCGCGCGACAACAGATCGGCAGCCGCGGCACCTTGCACAGACAAAGTCGTGTTGCCGCTGCCCACTTGCACTACAGAAAAATGCTTGCCAACCAGTGCTGCACGCAACGCCGCTTCAATCGCGTCGCCAGTGCCACCCGCCGTTTTCAGCAGCCACTCATCCGGGCCCAGCCAGAACAACTGGCGTCCGTCGCCCACGCTGGCGGTGTTCGCCGCCACGGGCAAGGTCAGGCCGGTGGCCGACAGCACGGCTGCCGCAAACGCCGGGTCTGACGCATCGCCGCGCAGGTTCAGCATATCGCGCAGCGCAATCTCGTCGAGCAGGCAG
>CAIQEX010000596.1 GCA_903870955.1 uncultured beta proteobacterium | reverse complement strand
GCGTTGCTGGGATTCCCGCACCTGCGTAATGTCGCTGAACATCGCGACGTAGTTGACAATCTCTCCATCTTGGCCCTTTACAGAATTGATTGACAACCACTGAAGATATAGCTCACCGTTCTTCTTCAGATTCCAGATTTCACCCTGCCACCATCCGCACGTGTGAACCTTTTCCCACATCTCAGCGTAGAACTCTTTGGACTGCTTACCAGACTTCAAAATGGCTGGCGTCTTTCCAACCACTTCAGATCTCTGATAACCGGTAACCGTTGAGAATGAATCGTTGACGGTCAAAATGCGCTTATTGATGTCAGTAACCATCACACCTTCAGAGGCCCCATCAAATACGCGGGCGGCAAGGCGCAATTGGTCTTCCGCATGTCTGCGGTCTGTAACATCTGTAGCCTGAAAACAGACTCCTGTGATCGCACCGTCATCGTCCAGGACGGGAAATCGCACAACCAAAAAGTGCCGATCTTCACCGCCCAATCGAAGTGTCTCTTCTCGTTCAATATCCTTGCGCAAGCGCATCGCCTCCAACTCGCTCTCACGAAACAAGTCCGACACAGCGGGAGGAAACACCTGGTAGTCGGTCTTTCCGATGATTTGGCCCGGATTAAAACCGAAACACTGTTCGAACTTGGGGTTTGCAAATTGATACCGCCCGGACGCGTCCTTAACCGCCATAAGAGACACAGAATTATTCATCACTGACATGAGGCGATCTTGGTGCTCACGTGCCAGTCTTTCTGTCTCATACAGGCCGGTGTTATCTACAAAAAGCAAAATAACGCCCCCGACCTTGAGTTGGTCACGTAGAAATGGCGTGATGTGAAGCGCGTAATGGCGCTTGTTGGCGTTGACGATCTGCCGATCAAGAGCGACCTGCGTTTGAATGACGTTTTCAATATCCTCCACGAGGTCCGGCATCCCATTGGGCATTGGCAAATTGCGTATGTAGTTGCCTACCTGTGGTACGCCCAGCTTAAAGAGTTGCGCAGCGGATCGGTTGAACCGAAGAAGTGCATGCTTCTGGTCCAGCACGAGCAACGGATAGTCGACGCTGTTCTGAATGTTCTCCAGGTCAATGTTGAGCTCCTGCGTTTCTGTCGTCTTGATTTGCAGTTCTTCATTGACGGTTGCGAGTTCTTCGTTGGTGGATTGAAGTTCCTCGTTGGACGCCTCCAACTCCTCGTTGGACGCCTGCATCTCTTCATTAGAAGCTTGAATTTCCTCGTTCAGGGCCTGCATTTCCTCATTCGAAGTCTCCAATTCTTCAACCAGTGTTTGCAGGTGCTCACGCGTGGCTGCTAACTCATCTTCCAACTCACTATCGGTAACCGGGCTACCAAGCTCGGCGCTGGACAGGGGGTGCACCGGATGAATCCACTCGATGCAGACCATGAACAACGAATCGTGCCCGGATTCGGGCAGCGGATGCACAGCCAGGCGCACCCCACGCGAAGGGTCTATAGCTTTAATGTGACGCGGACGCCCATTGGCGACCAGATGCTTAACCTGTGCTTGACGCATCAGTACTTGTAGCTCGGTGCGGAACTCGCGCCGAATCAGCGATATCAGGTCAAAGGCTGGTTTGCCAGGCGCAATGTTAAGAAACTTGGTGGCGTCTCCATGAATGTGTCGAATCTCAAACTTTCCAGTGATGAGAATAGTCAAAGGTATGAAGTAACGCCCAGCGGCATCGAGCAGAATCGACTCGAATCCCGGACTCTGTAGCCTGTCAGGCTCTTGGTGCCGATTGAGTCCGGCAGGAAGGCTTTGCGCATCCGAACGAAGCAATGGAAGTCGCCCTGGCATCCCACTGCGACTAAACAGCCTTGCATCTTTGTCTACCACTTGAAATAGACCTTCCTGCTGGAACACGCTTTCCGACTTGCCCAGAAACATATAGCCGCCCGGATTGAGCGCGTAATGGAAAACGGACAACAGGCGCGCTTGCAACTCACTTTGGAAATAAATGAGAACGTTTCTGCAGGTCACCAGATCGAGACGAAGAAAGGGCGGGTCTTGAACAAGGTCCTGTCGTGCAAAGATCACAACATCACGCAAGTTTTTATTGATTTCGTAGCGGTCGCCATGCGGGGTGAAATGGGCCTTGATCCGGTTTCGGTCCATGTGGGCCAGACTGGATGCGGCAAACACGCCCCGCCGTGCGCGGCCCATGGCCTCCATGTCGATGTCCGTTGCAAAAATCTGCACTCGGTAATGATCGAACGCGCTTCCAAGATGCTCCGAGAACAATATTGCCAGTGAATAGGCTTCCTCACCTGTGGCGCAACCAGCCACCCATATACGTATATCGTCACCCGCTTGCTTACCCGCCAAAATGCGGGAAACTACTTTTTCTAGCCCCGCAAACGCTTCCGTATCCCGAAAAAATGAAGTAACCGAGATCAGAATGTCTTTGCACAACTTATCCAACTCTTGCGGCTTTTCATCGGTCAACGCCAGATAGTCTTGAAGTGTTCCGACATGGTTTGCAGCCATGCGTCGCTCAATGCGGCGCCACAGCGTTGGTTCCTTGTATTGCGAGAAATCCACTTTGGTTCGGGCACGGACTTTACCCAGCAAAGTTTTCAGTGTTGCCGGTGCGTTGGCTGCCTGCGTCACCATGGGAATGCGGCCATGGTTCTGGACGATCAGTCCAATTTCTGCCCCCATGTTTTCTGGGGGTAGTATCCAATCTACGCTTCCAGTATCAATGGCGGACTGGGGCATGCCGCTGTATTTGGCGGTCGAAGGTTCTTGTGAAAATGTGAACCCGCCTGCAGCCTTGATTGCATGTATGCCTGCTGCGCCGTCGGACCCCGTACCCGACAGAATAATGCCAATGCAAGACTCTGCAAATTCGTCTGCCAACGATGCAAAAAAGAGATTTACCGATGGTTTGGGTAGGAATTCCTTCGCCGGCTCTACCAGTCGGAAGCGGCCGCCAGTCAGTGTGAGGTTTCGGTTTGGGGGGGTAATGTAAACGGTGTTGGCTTCAGGCTTGATTCCATCTTCTATGTCCCTGACCGGCATGGTAGTCTCGCGCCCCAAAAGCTGAGCCATCATGCTGCGATAGGTCGGCGACAGGTGCTGTACGACGACGTAACTCAGACCCAGATTTTTGGGAAGATTGGGAAATAGCTGACTCAGTGCCTCCAAGCCACCGGCTGAAGCTCCAATGCCGACAATAAACGGTCGCTCATCATGCTCAGATCCGACCGCCTCAACTCTCGGAATCGAGACAGTGGATGTATCCACAGCCTTTGCTCTCGGTCGCCGCCCTCTTTTAGCTTCCAAATTGTTCTCCTGAAGAACTTCCAGTCCCTTCGGGGTAACCAAGTCTGGTTGCAGTCCAACTGGCAAATATTCTATTGTTCAAATCAATAAACATACCATCGGTAGGGAATAACATATTGCTGACCATTGACCGTAGCTTTCTGAAGTTCCCCTTTGGAGCAGTTGAATTTTCAACTTCGTAGCGGGTTTTTCTCGATGGACGTTGAAGGAGGCAGTAGGCTGAGAGAAGGTCATGCGGTTTGATATCGAAAACCCCGTGCATCATCTCATTGGCGACTCGAGTGACGTTGGATTTTGTGTTGAGTGCGTCAGCATGCGTTCGACGATATCGGTACGGTGGCGGTAGAGCGTCGTGATGGCATAGCACCGCTCCTGCAACTGGTGAGACTGGCAAACGGCCACCAGGCTTTCGAAGCGCAACTCATCTTGAACCACGACGCCAGGAAGAACGGTCAGCCACCCGCTGTCGCGTGCGATCAAGCCCAACATAGTCATGGCATTCACCTCAGCACGCAGGCGAGGGTGATAGCTGTTGCGATAGGTCACAGTGCGTGGCGACCAAATTGAGGTCAAAGTGCAGACATATACCTTTTGACATAAACCACCAGCGGTGCGTCCATTGCGGCCATGTGCTTAATGAACCAGTAGTTGATGAATTCTTCTATCTCGATTTGGTGCAGTTCACCGTTCTGGATTTTTACGTCTATATCATCAAGCTTTGATATCAAATCCGCATGCAACCGTAAATGGGTTGCTGTTAGGGGGTAGCCGACTTCGCGCATAACCGC
>CAIQEX010000595.1 GCA_903870955.1 uncultured beta proteobacterium | reverse complement strand
CCATTCGATGCGCTCAACCCGCGCGCATTGACGACCCTGATCGTGGCCGTCATGGCCATCAGCGCAGCAGGCTATGTGGGTATGCGCTGGATGGGGCCGCAGCACGGGCTTCCGCTGGCCGGGTTTGCTTCTGGCTTTGTCTCCAGCGCAGCCACCATTCATGCCATGGGCCAACGCACCCGGCAGGATGCCTCGCTGATGGCCCCCGCTGTAGCCGGTGCCGTGCTGTCTTCAATCGCCACCATGGTTCAGATGTCGCTGGTGATCGCCTTGGTCCAGCCCGCATTGCTGCGGGCCATGGCATGGCCAATGGCTCTGGGGGGTGGTGTGGCCTTCTTGTACGGCGTGGTATTTTTTGTCCGAAGTGTCAGAGATGCGCGTCCCTACGAGGTGGGCGAAGCCGGCCGTGCCTTTGATTTGAAAACATCCGTCGGCTTTTCCGTGTTGCTGGGCGTGGTGATGACCGCATCGGCCGGACTCAACGCCTGGCTCGGCGATGCCGGCCTTTTGATCGGAGCCGCAGTCTCCGGATTCGCCGATGCACATGCAACCGCTGCGTCGGCCGCCTCATTGATGGCCGCAGGCAAGATTGAGGCGACACAAGCGATGGTTCCCATTTTGTTGGGCTTGACCACCAATGCCGTGACCAAAGCTGTTGTGGCCTTCCAGGCGGGTGGCCCGGCCTATGCCAACAAGATTGTTTCCGGCCTGGTCTTGATGGTGTCGGCGTCCTGGCTGGGGTTTTGGTGGGTCAGGTAGTGCCTGACGCAGGTTGGGCGGCAAATCGAACAGTTCCCGTCACGCCGATTTCTGGCGTTCACCCACAAGTCGGGCGTTGCGCAAACGGGGCGCCACATGGATTCTCTTAAGTTAAAGACAAGGTGCTCCAACTAGTATGCATTCCAACAAAATTCATTTCAGTAGTGAATTGATAAACCCTATTTAATGTATGACGACACAAGATTTCATGATCATGGCGATACCCGCTGTGGTCGCACTACTCGGTGGTGTGATGGCCGCAGTATGGACGCCCAACCACCAGGCGCGCAGCCTGATTCAGCACTTTGCTGCGGGCGTGGTGCTGGCTGCGCTGGCGGTTGAGTTATTGCCTGAAATCGAACGCGAGCACGCCCCCGCTCTGGTGTTGATTGCATGCTTTGCGCTGGGCAGTCTGTTCATGTACGGCATCAAGCTTTGGACTATGCGCATGGAGCATCAGGCCAAGCTGGGTGGTGCGGCCGCTGGCATGGGCAGTGGTTTGCTTTTGGCCACCTTCATTGATGTAGCCACCGACGGTTTCATCATCGGCGCAGGCTTTGCGGCGGGTGGCCAGACCGGCACCATCCTGGCCCTGGGCCTTTCGGTGGAGTTGTTGTTCCTGGGGCTGGCCCTGGCCTCCAGTGCCACATCGGGCCGGCGCATCATTGCCCTGTCGGGGGCATTGGGTATCACCGTGTTGGTGTTTTCTGTTTTGGGCAGCGCCCTGCTGACCGGAGCCTCGCACGCCGTAATCGGCGGCACGCTGGCCTTCAGTGCGGCGGCCTTGCTCTATCTGGTAACTGAAGAACTGTTGATCGAGGCCCACGAGGTGGAAGAAAAGCCTATATCAACGCTGGTTCTGTTCGGCGGTTTTTTGGCCTTTTGGAGCATTCAACTGATCGGTCGCTGAGTTGATTTAACGTAATTTATCAGGGCACTTTATTGGGGCAGAATCACGACTAAGATTAACCAGCGCTGGCGTTGAACTGGGTCGGGACCGTTCATATCGCGGCGCTTTTGCGAGGTTTCATTAAATACATGCTCGCAACCTCGTGGATGCACCGACTGCATCGCTCCTTCAAGACGCGCATCACTCTGCTGACGCTGGCAATATTTTTGCTTTGTCTTTGGTCCCTGTCGTTTTACATTGCCGGGGTTATCCGCACCAGCCTGGAAAAGCAGATCATGGACCAGCAGGCATCCGTGGCTGCATTGGTGGGTCATGAAATTGAAGACGAAATTGGCGAGCGTCTGCTCGCCCTAAGCCAAGTGGCCAGCGTCCTGATGGGCCCTGGTGCACATCACTCGATGCAACAACAACTGGAGCAAATGCCGGAATTCCTGGCCCTGTTCAGCGGTGGTGTTTTTGTCACGAATATCCAGGGCGTGGCAACCGCATCGCTGCCAGTTGCGGCCGGGCGCATCGGCTCGTCCTATACCGAGCGCGATTACTACCAAAGGGCGTTGCAAGAAGGCCGCCCGGTTATCGGAACGCCTGTGGTGGGCAAAAAGCTCCATGTGCCAATTGTAGGTATGGCAACTCCCCTGCGCGATCTGCAGGGTAACGTGGTCGGTGTGCTGGTGGGCATCATCAACCTGGAGGAATCCAATTTTCTGGACCGGCTGATTCAACATCCTTACGGCGAGACCGGTGGCTATCTGTTGGTGTCGCGCGCTACCCATATGGTGGTTACCGCGACCGACAAGACGCGGATCATGACCCCTGCGGCCAGGCCAGGCCTCAGCCCTCTGGTGGATCAGTTTATGGCCGGAGTGGATGCTTCGGGTCGCATGGTCAATTCACAAGGCGTGGAAGTGTTGGCGGCGGCCAAGGGCATCGCGGTGGCGGACTGGTTTGTCGCCGTGAGCTTGCCAACCCAGGAAGCCTTTGCGTTGTTGCGTGCGGTGCAGACACGCATGACCATCGCCACCCTTTTGCTGAGTGTCTTCGCCAGTGGCCTGGCCTGGTTGATTTTGCGTCGTCAACTGACCCCGCTCATGGTGGCCGCCCAAAGCCTGCAACAACAATCCATGTCGCGTGCTGCGCTGCAACCTTTGCCGGTTGAATCGGATGACGAAATTGGTGCCTTGATCAAAGGTTTCAATGGCTTGCTGCAGGCCTTGAACGAACGGGAAGCCGAGCTACGCATTGCGGCCGCAGCGTTTGAATCGCAGGAGGCGATATTTATCACCGATGCGCATTGGGTCATATTGAAGGTCAATCGCGCCTTCACCTCCATGACCGGTTATTCGCCCGGGGAAGCGGTGGGTCAGTTGCCGCAGGCCTTGTTGAGCTCCAACAAACAGGACCCGGTGCTGTACGAATTGATGACCGTCCGGCTGGAGTCCGAAGGTTCCTGGCAGGGCGAAGTCTGGGACCGGCGCAAGAACGGCGAGGTGTTCCCGATCTGGCTCATGCTGACGGCGCTGCGCGACGAAGAAGGGTTGGTTACCCACCATGTGGTCACCATGGTGGACATCACCGAGCGCAAGGCGGCTGAAACCGAGATCAGGAATCTGGCCTTCTTTGATGCACTCACCGGGCTGCCGAACCGACGCCTGCTGACGGACCGGCTGAGTCAGGCGCTGGCACACTCGGCGCGCATCAAACACAGCGGTGCACTGTTGTTTCTCGATCTGGACAATTTCAAAGACCTGAATGACACGCTGGGTCATAACAACGGTGACCAGTTGCTCAAGCAGGTGGCACAACGCTTGCAACAATGCGTGCGCGATGGCGATACCGTGGCCCGCTTGGGGGGCGACGAATTCGTGGTGATGTTGCAAGACCTGAGCGAAGAGCCCAGAGACGCGGCAGCGCAGGCCGAAAGTGTGGGAGAAAAGATTCTTCAAGCCTTGAATCAACCCTATGTGCTCACCAACAGCCAGCACCGCAGTACGGCCAGTGTGGGCGTGACCTTGTTCGGCGACAAACAGGAGCAACCGGACGAGTTGCTCAAGCGTGCCGATCTGGCCATGTACCAAGCCAAGGCTGCGGGACGCAACACGCTGAAATTCTTTGATGTGCAAATGCAAACCAAGGTCACGCAGCGCGCGGGCATGGAGGCAGCCTTGCGGGTGGCTATCGAGCAGCAGCAATTCCTCTTGCACTACCAACCGCAAGTGGATTCCGATGGCCGCGTCACGGGTGCCGAAACATTGGTGCGCTGGCAGCACCCCAACCGGGGCATGGTCTTCCCTGGCGAGTTCATTGCTCTGGCAGAAACCTCCGGACTCATTCTTCCGTTAGGGAAGTGGATTTTGGCTTCAGCCTGCCAGCAAATTGCACAGTGGGCGCATCTGCCCGGGTTGCAACAACTCACGGTGTCGGTCAATGTGAGCGCGCTGCAGTTGATGCAGCCCGACTTTGTCGATCAGGTAGAGCAGGCACTGGAGCAATCAGGGGCAAATCCGCATCGGCTAAAACTGGAGTTGACCGAGAGTGTGTTGGTGTCCGACGTGGCCAAGACGATTGACAAGATGCTGGCACTCAAAGCCCGTGGCGTCGGCTTTTCGCTGGATGACTTCGGAACCGGTTATTCGTCCCTGACATTTTTGAAATTGCTGCCCTTGGACCAGCTCAAAATCGACCAGAGTTTTGTGCGCGATATCCTGATCGACAGCAACGATGCGGCAATTGCAAAGATGGTGATTGCCTTGGGCGATAGCCTGAACCTGATGGTGATTGCCGAAGGCGTTGAGACGCAGGAACAGCGCGACTACCTGGCCCAACACGGCTGCTTTGCCTACCAGGGATACCTGTTTGGGCGACCCATGGCGGTTGACGCCTTTGAGACATGGGTTGCCGCCGCCCCGCTTCTGCTTGCCAATTTGGGATAGTCCTGCGGCGCAAGCACCCCTAGGATGACTTCGGCCACTGGCGTCATCAACATACTTTACGGGGTAACACATGAAGATTGAGCATATGACAGAGGACGAAAAAGTCCTGCACGGGATGGGCTACGCCCAGGAACTGCACCGACGAATGGGTGTGTTCCAGAATTTTGCCATTTCATTTTCCATCATCTGTATTCTCTCTGGCGGCTTCGGTTCGTTCCCGATTGCTCTCTCCACCGGTGGTGGCTTCTCGCTCACCATCGGCTGGATTGTCGGTGGCGCGTTTGCATTGGTGGTGGCCGCTGGCCTGGGTCAGATTGCCTCGGCCTACCCCACAGCGGGCGGCCTGTACCACTGGTCTTCTATTCTGGGTGGACGCTTCTGGGGCTGGGCCACAGCCTATGTAAATTTGCTCGGCCTGCTGTTTGTGGTGCCAGCGGTGAACGTGTTTTTGTATCTGATCACCAAAGACCTTTTCTTCGCGGCGGTGCTGGGTTGGGATGTGAGCAAATGGGACAACACCACGCAAATTGTCAGCGTCGCAGCCATTACGGCAGCACAGGCTTTGTTGAACCACTTCGGTATCAAGCTCACCACGATGTTGACCGACTTCTCTGGCTACATGATTTTTGTTGTCACTATTTTGCTCATCGGTATGTTCGTCATGGCCGCGCCCAGCATGGATTTTGGCAAAGCCTTCGCCTTTGTGAACAACACCGGTGCTGCGGGTGGCGATGTGGCAGTCGAGTCTTCTCCGCTCATGGCCTTCGTGATTGGCCTGTTGTATCCACTCTTCACCATCACCGGCTTTGATGCCTCGGCCCACACTTCGGAAGAAACCAAAGATGCACGCAACACGGTGCACAAGGGCATGATTCATGCGGTGCTGTGGTCCCTCATTTTCGGCTTCGTGCTGATTCTGGCGATGATTCTGGCCGTGCCCGATATGGCGGCCGCCGCCAAAACCGGTTGGGCCTCATTCAACAACCTGTTCATTGCAGCCATCCTGCCCAGCGCCTTCGGCAAGCTCATGCTGCTGGCCGTTATCCTCTCCAACTTTATCTGTGCGCTGGCGGCAGTGACATCCACTTCGCGCATGATTTATGCCTTCGCGCGTGATGATGGCCTGCCTTTTTCGGGACTGCTGAAATCGGTGAGTCCTCAGTACCGCACACCGGTGGCGGCGATCTGGGCCACCGCCTTTCTGACCAGTGCGCTGACCGCCATCACCACGCCGCTAGGAGCTTTTGCTGCACTGTCTACAGGCAGCGCTATGTACCTGTATATCTCTTACGGTATGCCCATCATTGCCGGCTTTTTTGCAGAAGGAAAAACCTGGACCACCTATGGCCCATTCCGCTTGGGCGGCTTGTCCAAGTTGTTTGCGGTGATCGTCATGGTGGGTACCGTGGTGGTGATTATTGCGGGCCATGTGTTTGTGCCTTCTATCGCCGCAGATCCTGTGGCCAAGACGGACTTCGTGCCCGGGCTTGCCTACTACTCGATTGGCTTCCTGATCTTCCTCGGCGCGCTCTGGTTGGGTCTGGAAAACAAACGTTTCAAAGGCCCACCGGTGGGAGATGAAATCGCCAAACGCCAGGCCGCCATTGCTGCACAGGAGAAAGCGCTCGAAGCTGCCTGATTGGGTTCAGTGATTCACAACAAAGCGGCTCTTTAGCCGCTTTGTTTTTTTCGGTACAGGGGTGTGTAACATTCGCCTGGCGACCCACAAATCCAACCACGCACCTTCGACGCACAACATGAACCCCACTCCGAAAATCGCGCTGGTCACCGGCGCTGGTACCGGCATCGGCAAAGCCGTAGCCCTGGCACTGCTGGCCGATGGTTACACCGTGGTGCTGACCGGGCGCCGGCTGGAGCCACTGCAGGCCACCGTGCAAAGCGCGGGCACCGATCGGGCCCACGCCTTTAGTGCCGACTGCAGCCAACCGGACGCGGTGGACGCGCTGTTTGCTTTTGTTCAGCAGAAGTTTGGGCGCCTCGATGTGTTGTTCAACAATGCCGGCATGAGTGGCCCGAAGGTGGGCTTTGAAGACATCACGTTTGCGCAGTGGCAGGACGTGGTGGGCATCAACCTGACAGGCTCGTTCCTGTGTGCACAAGGGGCGTTTCGGTTGATGAAAAATCAGTCGCCGCAAGGCGGGCGCATCATCAACAACGGCTCGATTTCGGCCTACGCGCCGCGCCCCAATTCCGCGCCCTATACCTCGACCAAGCACGCCATCACGGGCCTCACCAAATCGCTCTCGCTGGATGGGCGCAAGTACAACATTGCCTGCGGTCAGATCGACATTGGCAATGCCCTCACCGAGCTTGCCGCACCCATGGCCAAAGGCGTGCCGCAGGCCCATGGCGCGATTGCGATTGAGCCGATGATGGACGTCAGCCAAGTGGGTGATGCCGTGCTGCATATGGCCAACCTGCCGCTCACCACCAACGTGCAGTTCATGACCATCATGGCGACGCAAATGCCCTATATCGGACGCGGCTAAGACCTTCCAAAGACGTGGCGCAACGCCACTTTGGAGTGGCCAGCGGCTTCGACTTTCAGCCGAGTTCAGGTCTGCGCAAGCTGCTGTTCGTGATCGCCGTCAGGCCGATGGGCCGGGTCCACATGCGTCATCAGGTCGAGCACGCGGTGGCGTTGCATCACAGCTTTGCGCGCAGCCACGGCAATGTTGTGACCAGCTTCTACCGTGAGCGAGGATTCCACTTCAATGTGGGCATCCACCACCACCATGTCGCCCATCTTGCGGGTACGCACATCGTGCACACCGAGCACACCCGGCGAGGATTTCAGGGTGTCGCGAATGGCCTGCACTTCGGCCTCGTCCAGGCCGCGGTCCATCAGGTCATGCAGGGCGTCCCAGCCAAAACTCCAGCCCATTTTGCCGACCATAAAGCCCACAATCAGGGCGGCAATCGGGTCCAGCAAAGGGTAGCCCAGCAGGTTACCGATCAGGCCAATGCTGACCACCAGCGAAGATGCCGCGTCCGAGCGCGCGTGCCATGCATTGGCCACCAGCATGCTGGACTTGACCGCCTTGGCCACGCGCAACATGTAGCGAAACAGCAGCTCTTTGGAGGCAATGGCAACCAGCGCCACCCACAGGGCCGTGATGTGCACCGTGGGAATGGAGCTGGGTGATTCCAGCTTTTGCAGCGCCGACCAGACCATGCCAATGCCCACGGCCAGCAGCAAGACGCCCAGTGCCAGCGAGGCGGCTGTCTCGAACCGGTGGTGGCCGTAGGGGTGGTCTTCGTCGGCATCCTTTTTGGCGTGGTGACCGGCAAACAGCACCACAAAATCCGCCACCAGATCCGACAGCGAATGGATACCGTCGGCAATCAAACCCTGCGACTTGGCCATAACCCCGACGATGATCTGCGTGGTGGACAAAACGATGTTGACACCCACGCTGACCCAGGTGCTGCGGCTGGAGGCGGCAGCGCGTTCGGCCGGGCTGTGGGTGGCGTGCTCGGAGGAGTCGTCGATGTCGGCGAAATTCATGGCTTTTTCACATTCATGGGTCTAAATATAGAGGACTATTGTTACCGCTTGCTTAGAGAGTCCTGAAAACGGGTGGTGGATTGCGGTGGTGAACCTGCACGTCGACCTGTTGCCTTCCTAAAATGTCTCACCCAGCAACATGCACACTCTCAAGGCGAAATATTTATGGCAACCGAAAAACCCGTAGCAGACCCTGTCATGCGACCTATCCCGCGCTTCATTTTTGCCAGCCGCTGGTTGCAACTCCCACTCTATCTGGGTTTGATTGCAGCACAGGGCGTGTACGTTTTTCACTTCTGGGTAGAGCTGGTGCACTTGCTGGAAGCCGCGTTCGGCAGCCAGACCGCCTTGCAGGCGTTGGTGACCAGTATTGGCTACCGCTCGGATGTGCAAATCGCCTCACTGAATGAGACCATCATCATGCTGGTGGTGCTGGCGCTGATTGACGTGGTGATGATCTCCAACCTGCTGATCATGGTGATCGTGGGTGGTTATGAAACCTTTGTCTCGCGCATGGACCTTGAAGGGCACCCGGATCAGCCCGAATGGCTAAGCCATGTGAATGCCTCGGTGCTGAAAGTCAAACTGGGCACCGCCATCATCGGCATCAGTTCCATTCACCTGCTCAAGACCTTTATCAACGCCGCCAATTACGACGTGAAGGTGTTGATGTGGCAGACCACGATTCATGTGGTGTTCCTCCTCAGCGCGCTGGCCATTGCCTACACCGACCGCATTTTGATGGGAACCCACGCCGGCAACCATTGAGGTTGATTCATTGCGATGCGGTTGGGCTCGGAGTGC
Source organism: uncultured beta proteobacterium (assembly GCA_903870955.1). Taxonomy (GTDB): domain Bacteria; phylum Pseudomonadota; class Gammaproteobacteria; order Burkholderiales; family Burkholderiaceae_C; genus Allorhodoferax. The sequence goes on along the minus strand of CAIQEX010000595.1, from coordinate 62 downwards.
ATAGCTTCGGGTCGAGCAAAGCGTGCGTGAGCCCGGTAGCATGCACACCGTATGGACTTGTT
>CAIQEX010000594.1 GCA_903870955.1 uncultured beta proteobacterium | reverse complement strand
TGCACCCGCTTGCGTAAGGACGGGGTGACTTCCGTGATGTTTTCAACGCCCTCGAACAAAGGCAATGGGAGCGGCGGTACGTCTGACGCAGAAGCGATCCCGTCAGCATCATCTGCGTCTGATGCGATGGGCGGAAATGCCCGTGCTGCCTTCGCATCGACCGCAAGGGAACGTCCGGCGCCCATCGCTGTAAGGGCCAAGGACGAGACTTTGCTTACGCTGGATAAACTGCGCAAATTGCTCTCGGGTGAACTGATGACGCCGTCGTCCGGTAGCCGGGTGGAGCAGTTTTCGGTCCAATTTGCGCAGCAATTTGAAGACCAGCACGCGGGACCGGAAACCAGCGGGTTTGATGCGACGGTGCCCGCCGCACTCGAAGCGCTGACCGAGATGAAGCAGGTTGAGCGCGTGGTTCAAAGCCTGGAACAAAGGCGTGCCGCCACCCGTTCCCATGATGCGCCACAGGAACATACCGTGGAAGGGCAGCGTTTGGAAATGCGCCGAAAGGCGCGTGATACGGCTCAGGCGCTCAGCCTTGAAGTCGTCACGCTGATGGTGGACAACATTGCGCATGACCCCCGCCTGCTGGAACCAGTGCGTCAGGTGATTCGCAATTTAGAACCCGCTTTGCTTCGTCTGGCATTGGTTGACCCGCGTTTTTTCAGCGACAAACAGCATCCTGCACGCCGCTTGCTACAGGATTTGACCCATCGGAGTTTGGCCTTTGATTCGGTGGGAGCCACCGGCTTTGACGATTTTCTGCGTGAAATCCAGGGCGCCCTTGCGCCGCTTTTCAAGGCGCCGATCGAGAGCGCCGAGGTCTTTGAGGCCAAGTTGAGTTCACTGCAGCGAAGTTGGTCGCTTGCGAGCCATAGCTCGCAGAAAAAGCAACATGCCGCTATTGAGGTGCTCAAGCATGCCGAAGCCCGCAACCTGTTGGCAGAACGCATTGCGCAGGATATTGAAGCGCATCCGGACTCGGCCATGGTGCCTCCCGTGGTGATTGATTTTTTGAGTGGGCCATGGGCGCAAGTGGTGGCACAGGCGCGTATCACACAGGGCGCAGGGTCTGCCGAAGCAGTGAAGTTTGAGGCGCTCATTCCAGCGCTGTTGTGGAGTGCCCACCCGGTATTGGCACGTAGCAGCCCCTCCAAATTGACGCGCCTGGTGCCGCGACTTTTGAGCACCTTGCGTGAGGGGCTGGACACCATCCACTACCCGGTTACCAGAACCAGCGTATTTCTGGAAGCCTTGATGGGCATTCATCAGCAGGTATTTCGCCCTGGAACGGCCGTATCTCCACCCCCCATCGCCGCGGTTGAAGGGTTGCAACATGAGGTGCAAGCGGCAACGCCCGCACCGGCGCCGGCGCCTGTGCCAGAACGTGCGCCAGAACGTGCGCGACCCATGATCGACGGAGATCCCTGGATGGCACCGGAAGAGGCTGCTGCCTCGAATTTTGTCGAGTTGGCCGAAATGGTTGATTCGTTACCCGTTGCAGGGGCGGTTACCGCCAATTTGCAGAAGGCGACTGAACCGGTCCCCATTGCCGACAGCGAATTGAATTTGGGCTCGTGGGTCGAAATCTGGGCTAACGAGCAGTGGGTGCGTACGCAACTGACATGGGCCAGTCCGCATGGCACCTTATTTTTGTTTACCGGCGCCTTCGGTACTACACAGTCCATGACCCGTCGCTCGCGTGACAAATTACTGGCCAGTGGCAAGCTGCGCCTTATTTCAGGCCAGCCTGTGGTTGAGGGCGCGCTGGATGCAGTCGCCCAGGCCGCAATGCGCAACAGCGTGGACAGTGTTTTGTAGCCTTGCCCGGGCGCTGTTTAAGTGTATTTTTCTTTCGAGGTCGGGTTTCGGGTGTCGTCTTTAGTGCACTAAACTTGACCTGACGGACTCAATAAATGCGCGGAGGAAACCGATTTGCAAGACGGCTTGGCTGAAATCCTCTTTTACGCCGGTATACCCTTAGCATTCGCCACCTTGTTTGTGGTCGTTGCCTGGATACTTCAGTACATCCGGCGTGACAAAATCCCCGGCCAAACGCAACGCCTTGTGATCTATCGCATGCCCCTGCTCGTGGCATTGGTGGTGATGGCTGTGGGTTTGATCTTGACCGTGCACTATGCCGATCTGGCGCGGCAGGCCACCATGAACGATGCGCGAACCCGGTTTTTGCGCCACGTGGAACAGGTGGAAGCGGATTTTCAGGGGCAGATCGCAGATTTGGGTCACCTGCTGTTTGGGGTGCGGGGCTTTGTTCTCGCGCACCCGGAGCTCTCGGGTGCCGAATTTCAGAAATTTGTGTCATCGATGGACCTGCGCCGGAACTTTCCCGGCGTGCGCGGGTTGACCTATGTAGAACGGGTGACCCCGGAAGACCTGCCCGCATACATCGCGCGACAGCGGCGCAACGGAAGGCCGGGCTTTACGGTCACGCCACCTGTTGCGACAGGGGACCGCTACATCGTGGAGGTTATGGAGCCGACCTCGGGTAACGAAGTGGCTATTGGCTACGACATCGGCTCAGAACCCGTGCGCCGTGCCGCTGCCCAAACGGCGATGCAGACGGGCAACGCCGCCATGTCCCGGCGAATTCAACTGGTTCAGGACGCGAGCAAGCGACCTGCGTTCCTGATTTTGGTTCCCGTCTTCGCTGGTGAGGCCACACCCGAAAACGAGTCGGAGCGGTTGCGCGCGCTGCGGGGTTGGGTGGTTGCGCCCGTGGTGTTATCGGAGCTCATGGCGCGTGGGGAGTCTTTTGATACGCAACAGGCCAACTTTCAGCTGTTTGACAGTCCGGGCCTGGGTGCTGGAAGTCTGGTTTATGACAGTGAATTGCCCGCTGGCGATGTGCAGTTTGAGGCCAGTCTTACGCGTAGCAAGTCGAGTCTTTTTTCTGTGGATCGACCGATTCAGGTGTTGGACCAAGTGCTGTATCTGCGTGTTAATTCCTCGCCCGTGTTTGAAGCCAGTTTCCAATCGCAAGAGCATCTGAAGTCGGCCGCTTTGGGCTCCTGCTTGAGCGTGCTGGCGGCCATGGTGATGTGGTTGATTCTGGCTGGCCGCGCGCGTGCCGTGGAACTCGCGAGTAGCCTGACACAGGATCTGGATCGCCTGGCGATGGTGGCGCGCCGCACCTCCAACGCGGTTTATTTTGCGGACACCGAATGGAAAATCAATTGGGTCAACGAAGGATTCACCCGCATGACGGGTTTCACCGCGGAGGACGCACTGGGCCGCAGACCCAGCGCATTGCTGCACAGTCCACTGGCAGACCCGAACACCCCACAAACCATTGACAGCCGTCTGGAAAGTGGAAATCCAATCAATATCCAGGTTTTTCAACGAAATAAAAACGGAAACGACTATTGGGCCGATCTGGAGGTGTTGCCCATCATGGGGCAAAGTGGCCGCGTCATAGGCTACCTTTCGGTTCAAAGCGATATCACGGAAGTGTTGCAAGCCCGCGCTGCCTTGGAGATGGAGAAGGAGCGCGCTGAAAACATTTTGTCTGGCACCAATGTTGGCACGTGGGAGAGTAATTTGCTCACCGGTGAGCAACGCTGGAACGACCGCTGGGCGGACATGATGGGTTTCACGCATGAAGAGGTGACTCCCGGTGCGGACAAATTCTGGCAGCAGCGACTGCATCCGGCTGACCGCGAGCGCATCAATCTGGCCATGGAAGATTGCATTTCGGGTGGCAGCGAAGGCTACTCGTGTAGTGTGCGGGTGCAGCGCAAGGATGGCAGCTGGATGTGGATTCTGTCCCGCGCCAAAGTGATGTCGCGAACCGCTGAGCGACGCGTTGAGTGGATTGGCGGTATCAATACCGACATCACGGAGATCAAGCAGGTTGAGCTGAATCTGCGCGATATGGAGGCGTTTCTGGACCGGGCTGGCAGCATAGCGGGAGTGGGAGCCTGGCAAATAGACCTGCGCACCCGCGCGGTCGTTTTCAGCGCGCAAACCTGCGCGATCCACGGCATGTCGCCGGACTTCAAGCCCAGCGAAGAAGTGGCACTCAGCTTCTACCCCCCGGCCGATCGGCAACGCCTTGTGGATGCCATGCAACTCGCCGAAAGAGAAGGCACGCCTTGGGACATGGTGGTGGAATTCAACAATGTGCAAGGCGAGCAGTTGTGGGTGCGTATATTTGGCGAAGTGGGGTTGGATGAAAGTGGACCGGCCCGGTTGGTGGGTGCCTTTCAGGATGTCACCAAAGATCGATTGGCGCAGCTGGAAGTGGAGCGCAGCGGAGCGCTTTTGCGAGGGGCCATCGAAACCATCAATGAGGCCTTTGTGCTGTACGACGCGCAAGACCGTTTGGTTTTCTGCAACGATAAATACCGGGCGATTTACCCCAAATCGGCGGATCTCATGGTGCCTGGAGCGAGCTTTGAGCGCATCATCCGCGCGGGAGCGGAGCGCGGGCAGTACCTGGACGCTCTAGGCCGCGTCGATGCCTGGGTCGAGGAGCGCATGGCGGCACATGCGGTGGGAAATGTCGACATCGAACAGCGCCTTGACGATGGTCGGTGGCTGAAGATCATTGAACGCCGCATGCCTGACGGACACACCGTTGGTTTTCGGGTCGACGTCACGGAGCTCAAACTGGCGACTGCTGCCGCGGAATCCACCAGTGCCAAAAGAGGCGAAGAGCAGCGACGCATGCAAAGCATTTTGGAAGGCACCCACGTGGGTACCTGGGAATGGAATGTTCAAACCGGCGAAAGTTTCTATAACGATCAATACGTCGCCATGCTCGGCTACACGCTGGAGGAATTGCAGCCACTGGACTATGAAACCTGGGTGCGGCTGGCGCATCCGGATGACCTGGTGGCCAGCGCGATTCTGATGCAGGAACATCTGCGTGGCGACAGACCGGATTATGAAATTGAACTGCGGATGCGGCATAAGCAAGGTCACTGGATTTGGGTCCTGGCAAAGGGGAAATTAGCCCGTCGCCTGCAGGACGGACGACCACTCTGGGTCTATGGCACGCACATGGACATCAACGAGCGCAAACTGGCCGAGCAACGCTTGGCACAGACCATGGCCACCTTGCAAAACGTGCTCGACTCTGCAACCGCAGTCGGCGTGATCACGATGGACCCGGATCGGAGGGTCCAGGTCTTTAACAAAGGTGCAGAAAACCTGTTGGGTTATGCCGCAGAGGAACTGGTACAGCAGGAGAGCGCCAGTATCTTTTTTGACCAGTCGGAACTGGCCGCCCTGAGTGAGACCTTGGCGCTGACCTGGGGCCGCGAGCCGACGCTTCAGGAGGTCTTTGCGCATGTTGTCGATATCCGCGAAGAGCAGGAATGGACCCTGGTGCGCAGGGATGGCTCGCGGTTCAAAGCCAGTGTGATCTTTTCACCCATGCACGATGCAGCAGGTCGCTTGGTGGGCAACCTGGCCATGCTCTACGACATTTCGAAGCAAAAGGAATATGAGTCTTCGTTGCGTGAGGCCATGCGCTTGGCCGAGCAATCCAGTGTTGCCAAGAGTCAGTTTCTGGCAAACATGAGCCATGAAATCCGCACGCCGATGAACGCCATCCTCGGCATGTTGCAGTTGCTGCACAACACACCTTTGAATAACCACCAGCGCGACTATGCCGAGAAGGCGGCGGGTGCGGCGCGTTCCCTGCTGAGCCTGATTAACGACATTCTGGATTTCTCCAAGGTCGAGGCCGGCAAAATGCAACTCAACTCGGAGCCTTTCCTGCTGGACAACCTGTTGGGCGATCTCTCCGTCATTCTTTCCTCCAATTTGGGGACCAAGAATGTGGACCTGCTTTTTGATGTGGATCCGGCGATACCGCCCGAGTTGATTGGCGACGCCATGCGTCTCAAGCAAATCCTGATCAATCTGGGTGGCAACGCGGTCAAATTTACCGAAAAGGGCCATGTCGTTATCCGTTGGAAGTTGCTCGCTCAAACGCCCGAACGCGTCAAGGTGGGCGTGGAGGTGGTGGACACGGGCATTGGCATCGCGGTGGAGAACCAGGCGCGCATTTTTAACGCCTTCACACAGGCTGAGGCCAATACCACGCGCCGGTTTGGTGGCACCGGGTTGGGGTTGGTGATTTCGACGCGCCTGATTCGTTTGATGGGTGGTGAACTGCAACTCCGCAGCGAATTGGGCCAGGGCAGCACATTCAGTTTCACGCTGGAACTGTCTGTGGCTGAATTTGCAACGCCGCAACGCACCGTGGAGTCGGCTAGCCGTTCGGAGAGCCCTCTGGTTCGGACACTTTTGGTGGATGACAACGCGCAAGCCCTGGCCACCAACGCGGCCCTGATGCGCTCATTGGGTTGGGAGGTCACCGAGGCGCTAACCGGAGAGCAAGCCATCGACGGCATCCGGAGTCGCTTGGATACCGGGGAGCCCGCGCTGGACGCGGTGTTTGTCGACTGGCATATGCCCGGCATGGATGGCTGGGAAACCCTGCGAAGCGTGCGCCGCCTGTATGGCAGCCAAAAACCTCCAATCCTGATTCTGCTGAGCCGACAAAGCCGCGAAGCACTGGGTCAGCGCACCGACCGCGAACGCGAGTTGCTGGACGGTCTGATGGTTAAGCCGGTTACGGCCGCCATGTTTACGCAGGCGCTGGCGCAGGCTGCACGGCGGGAAAGTCTGACGCCCACCGATGCCGGGCGGGCACCTCAGTCCTCTCGGCTGGCGGGTATGCGGGTACTGCTGGTGGAAGACAACGCCATCAACCAGCAAGTTGCCAAGGAACTGCTCAGCGCCGAAGGAGCGACGGTTCAAGTGGCTGAAAACGGCGCACTGGGGGTCGCCGCTGTGCGGGAGGCACAGCCCGGCTTTGATGTGGTGCTGATGGACCTGCAAATGCCGGTGATGGACGGCATCACGGCGACGCTGCAATTGCGTTCGGATGCACGCTTTGCCGAGCTTCCAGTGATTGCCATGACGGCCAACGCCATGGAGTCAGATCGCGCAGCCTGTCTGGCTGCCGGGATGAACGACCATGTGGGCAAGCCCTTTGATTTGAATGCCCTGGTCAAAACGCTGATTCACCACACGGCTTGGAAGATCCAAACCCCGGCTGAACTACCGTCGCCAGGGTTCAATGCCCTGCCTCCCGCGCAACAGCCCTGGCCCGAAGGTATTGACGTGGTGGCGGCTCTCAACCGGATGGGCAATAACGAAAGCCTCTTGCAGCGGTCACTGGTGGCATTCCTGGCTGAAGCCAAGACGTTGCCAGAGCGCCTGGAATTGGGCCTTCAAAACGAAGACTGGTCCCAGGTGCACAGGGACCTGCATTCCTTTAAAGGCCTGTCCGCCACAGTGGGAGTTACGGAACTTTCAGTGCTGGCGGCGCGCGCTGAAAAGCTGTTCAAGAAAAAAGGCGCGAAGGAAGATTACCGCTCGGCATTGGCGAATCTTGAAAGCAAACTGTCTCAATTGCTGCCCTTGCTGGACGACGTTGCCGCGCGCTTGGCGCAAAGCGCAGAACCTGGATTGTCCGGGACTTCCTTTGCCCTCATGGACGGTGCCCTATTGCAGCAATTGAAGGAACTTCTGGAGGCTCTGAGGGCTTCAGACATGGATGCCATGGAACTACACGCCCGCTTGCGCCAGTCGATTGACGCATCGCTGGTGGATACTATGCAAAGTCTGGACGAAGCCATGTCCAATCTTGAATTTGAACAAGCTGCGGACGAATGTAATAAGCTTGTTCATCAATTTGAAACTCTATAAATCGCTCGCAACCTATGCTTGATACGCCAGCATCTTCCACCCGTTCATCGGGCTTGAAGGTCCTCGTCGCCGAGGACAACATCATCAACCAGCGCCTGATCGTGGGCATGTTGACACAGCTAGGACACACGGGGATGGTGGTCAATGATGGCGCCAAGGCGCTTAAATGCCTTGCCAAAATGAAGGTGGACCTGGTTTTGATGGACGTGATGATGCCCAATATGGACGGACTCGAAGCCCTGGCAGCCATCCGGGAAATGGAGACGAGCCAAGGTGGCCACGTACCCATCATCATGGCCACCTCGAACGATGAACCCGGCGATGCAGCGCGCTACAAACGCTCAGGGGCGGAT
>CAIQEX010000593.1 GCA_903870955.1 uncultured beta proteobacterium | reverse complement strand
GCCGGTGTTGCTGGGCGACTTGCGCCTGAAAAACTACGACGACCTGATCGTTGTGTCGCCCGATGTGGGCGGTGTGGTGCGTGCCCGCGCTTTGGCCAAACAACTGGGTTGCGACCTGGCCATCATCGACAAGCGCCGTCCGCGTGCCAATGTGTCCGAGGTGATGCATGTGATTGGTGAGATCGACGGCCGCAACTGCGTCATCATGGACGACATGATTGACACCGCCGGCACGCTGGTCAAGGCGGCTGAAGTGCTCAAGGCACGTGGCGCCAAGAAGGTCTATGCCTATTGCACACACCCCATTTTTTCTGGTCCCGCCATCGAACGCATTGCCAACGGCAGCGCACTCGATGAAGTGGTGGTGACCAACACCATTCCTCTGAGCAATGCGGCTGCGCAATGCCAGAAGATTCGCCAACTCACCGTGGCTCCGCTGATCGCCGAAACGATCCAGCGTATTGCCAAGGGTGAGTCGGTCATGAGCCTGTTTTCCGATCAGGAAAACCTGTTCTGACCCAGGCAAAAGCAAACGCCGCTGCATGGTGCAGCCGGCGTTTTTTGTTAAACCGGAGTCACACTGGTCGCGGTGGATTCCTTTAGGAGTAAGTTATGAAATTTGTCGCTTTTGAGCGCGCTAAGCAGGGTACGGGTGCGAGCCGCCGTCTCCGCAATTCCGGTCGCACACCCGGCATTGTTTACGGTGGATCCACGGATACCACGCTGATCGAACTCGATCACAACGCCTTGTGGCACGCCATCAAGAAAGAAGCCTTCCACGCTTCCGTGCTCGACATGGAACTGAATGGCACCGAACACAAAGTTCTGCTGCGCGACGTGCAAATGCACCCGTTCAAGCAATTGATTTTGCACATCGATTTCCAGCGCGTCGACGCTACCACCAAGCTGCACATGAAGGTGCCCCTGCACTTCTTCGGTGACGATCTGTCGCCCGCAGTGAAGACCGACGGTTGCATCGCCAACCACGTTCTGACCGAAATCGAAGTGCTGTGCCTGCCTACCGATCTGCCCGAGTTCGTCAAGGTGGACCTGAGCGGCCTGAAGAAGGGCAAGTCCCTGCACCTGGAAGACATCGTTCTGCCAAAGGGCGTGACTGCTGTGACGCACGGCAAGAACAACCCCGTGGTTGTCTCTGTGGTGATGATCGCCGGCGCCGTGGCAGAAGCACCTGCCGCTGATGCAGCCGCTGCTGCCGCACCAGCCAAGGGTGGCAAGCCCGCAGCCAAGGCAGCCCCTGCTGCCAAGCCTGCCGCCAAGAAGTAAGCCACTTTTTGCACGCAAGAAAGGCCCACCTCGGTGGGCCTTTTTCGTGGGCACACCGATTTCCTCTACCATCGCCCCATGATCAAACTGTTTGTCGGCCTGGGCAATCCTGGCCCGGAATACGAAGCGACGCGGCATAACGCGGGCGCTTGGTGGATCGATGCATTGGCCAGCACACTCAAGGTGCAAATGGTGATGGACCGCAACTACCACGGCTTTGTCGCGCGCACCACCGTGAATGGGCAAACCATCTGGCTGTTGCAACCGCAGACCTTTATGAACCTGTCGGGCAAGTCCGTGGCAGCGCTGGCACGCTTCTTCAAAATTCTGCCATCCGAGATTCTGGTGGCCCATGACGAGATGGATATTACCCCCGGCGAAGCCAAGCTCAAGCTCGGCGGCAGCCATGCCGGCCACAACGGCTTGCGTGACATCCATGCACAACTGGGGTCTTCTGACTATTGGCGCTTGCGCCTGGGGGTGGGGCATCCCGGTGACAAGTCCGAAGTGGTGAGTTGGGTACTCAAGAAGCCGTCTGCCGACCACCGCATTGCGATAGAGCAAACCATCGATCGCGCCCTGAAGGCCCTGCCCTATTTGCTGGCCGGAGAGATGGACAAAGCCACCATGCTGATTCACACCAGCAAACCGCCGCGCCCCAAGTTGCCGAAACCGGCCCCAGCACCTGCTGCGACCACTTCGGCGACCAATTCGGCGACTGCTGCCGCGACTGCTGCCGCTACGCCTTCCTCATCCACGCCCACTGCGGAGGTACCGCCCTAGTCACCGTTTTC
>CAIQEX010000592.1 GCA_903870955.1 uncultured beta proteobacterium | reverse complement strand
TTCGCACGCTGGAAAGCTGGGCGCAGACCGGCCTGACCAGCGGTGATACGACGATCTTCATTACCCCCGGCTTTGCCTTCAAGCATGTGGACCTGTTGTTGACCAACTTCCACCTGCCCAAGTCCAGCCTGATGATGCTGGTCAGCGCGTTTGCGGGCTATGACCACATCATGGCGCTGTACCGCCACGCTATTGCACAGTCTTACCGCTTCTTTAGCTATGGTGACGCCATGTTGCTGGAACGTGAGGCCCAGTGAAGCTGAAAGCCATCGCGCTGGCCATGCTGCTGGAAGCAGCGCTGGTCATCAGTTGGAGTGCTGGTTTCGTGGGCATCCGCTTCGCCAATGATTACGCACCCATCTTCTCGATTCTGCTGTGGCGCAGTCTGGTTTCCGGACTGCTGCTGTTGCCCTTCGCATTGACGTTGGGACCACGCCCGGCCCTGAAAGCCGTGCTCTCCCAAGCGGCGTTTGGGGCGCTGGCCATGTCAGGGTATTTGGGTTGCTTTGCCCTTTCGATTTCTCACGGAGTAGCCACCGGATTGGTGGCCTTGATCACCGACATGTTGCCGCTCGTGGTGGCACTTCTTTCATGGCCTGTTCTGGGGCAAAAACTGACCCATCGCCAATGGCTGGGTACCGGCATCGGGTTGTTGGGGGTGGTGGTTGCGTCCGGTATCACGACCCAGACCGGACACATTCCACTGTGGGCTTACCTGCTTCCGGTTCTGGGAACGGCTTCGCTGGCGCTGGCCACCTTGCTGCAAAAAGGCAGCGCTTCAAACAGCATGCCGGTATACCAGCAACTGTGCATTCAGTGCTTGTCTGCAGCGGCCATTTTTGCTTTGTTTGCGTGGAACGAAGGCAGCCTCCTGCCAGTCCTCAACCCAGGCTTTATCGGCGGCATTTTATGGCTGGTTTTTGTCGCCACCTTCGGCGCCTGGGGTTTGTATTACCTGGCGCTGCGCCACACCTCGGCCGCCAGGGTAACGGCCATCCTCTATCTGAGCCCGCCCGTCACCATGATCTGGGCCTGGCTGATGTTCGACGAGCCGCTGTCCTGGGCGATGGCCGCGGGTCTGGTCATTTCATTGGTTGGCATCGTGATCTTTGCGCGCGCGCAGAAGCCGGCATTGGCTGGCGCGGTCTCGCAATAGGCTCTCAGGACTTGGCGCAATAACGCACCCCGTTCAACCCCTGGTAGTCCACATCCTGGGTCCAGAAAGTGGCGCCGAACTCCTGCGCCATGCTGTACATCGCCGCATCGGCCATGGCCAGTTTGTATTTGACCGCCGCTTGCGAAGCGGCAATAGCGCGCGGGTCGGTCAGATCCAGCACGCGGCCCAGGCGCATGACATCCAGGCAGCGCTTCACCAGATCCGTAGGCAGGCTGCGGGCGAGTACCTTGTGCACTTCAAACAGTGCGATGGTAGGTACCAGCAAGGCGTGGCGGTCTTCGATCGCTTCTGCAAACAAATCCGCCCGGTCTGTGTCCTGAAGGTACTCAATCCAGCCCGACGAATCGACGACGTTCATTCGAACTCCCGGTCCGGTTCTTTTTCGGGCTCTATATCGCCCAAATCGTAGCCTTTCAGGATTCCGCGGTAAGCACTCATGGGCAATTCCGGCTTGATAACCAGCTCGTTGCCGCGTAACTCAAAATGAATATGCGATCCGGCCGTGATGCCCAGCTTGGCGCGCATGGCAGCGGGCAAGGTGACCTGGCCCTTGCTGGAGACGATTGCTTCTACTTCCAGTATTTCAGACATTTTCAATTCCTTTACTTTTTATGAAGTAAAGCGAAGTATAAATCCAAGCCACTGAAAAAGGTAAGTCAAGGCCGAAGTAAAATCACGCCATGCTGAAATTTGACCTGCTGAAATCCGACCCCGCCACGGCAGATGGCTCGTACCTGGGCAGCCATGCGCGGCGCGGCCAGCTCACGCTGAACCACGGCGTGGTGCAAACCCCCATCTTTATGCCGGTGGGTACCTATGGCACGGTCAAGGGCGTGACGCCACAAAGCCTGACCGACATGAACGCCCAGATCATCCTGGGCAACACCTTCCATCTTTGGATGCGCCCTGGCCTGGACGTGGTGAAGCAGTTCGGTGGCCTGCATGCGTTTGAAAAATGGGACAAACCCATCCTCACCGACTCCGGTGGTTTTCAGGTCTGGAGCCTGGGCGAGATGCGCAAAATCTCTGAGGAAGGCGTGAAGTTTTCCTCACCCGTGAACGGTGACAAGCTGTTTCTCACGCCCGAGATCAGTATGCAAATCCAGACCATCCTGAACAGCGACATCGTCATGCAGTTTGACGAGTGCACGCCCTATTTGTCGGTGGAGACCAAGACCAAGGGGCAGATCACGACTGAGCGCGAAGCGCGCAGCTCGATGGAACTCAGCCTGCGTTGGGCCGCACGCTGCAAGACCGAATTTGCACGACTGGAAAACCCCAACGCTTTGTTTGGCATTGTGCAAGGGGGCATGTTCGAGCACCTGCGTGATGAGTCCTTGGCAGGCCTTGAAGCGCTGGACTTTCCCGGCATTGCCATTGGCGGACTGTCGGTGGGCGAGCCCAAGGAAGACATGCTGCGCCTGCTCAAGCATGTGGGCCCCAAGTTGCCCGCGCACAAGCCGCATTACCTGATGGGCGTAGGCACGCCGGAAGACTTGATCGCCGGTGTGCAAAACGGCATCGACATGTTTGACTGCGTCATGCCCACGCGCAATGCGCGCAATGGCACGCTGTTTTCACGCTATGGCGACCTGAAGATTCGCAATGCGCGCCACAAGGCCGATGAACGACCGATTGATGAAAGCTGCACCTGCTACGCCTGCGCTGGCAGCCCGACACCCGAAGGCGCCAAGTCGTGGGAACAAGGAGGACGCGCCGGTTTCAGCCGGGCCTATCTGCACCACCTGGACCGCTGCGGCGAAATGCTCGGCCCCATGCTGGCCAGCATCCACAACCTGCACTACTACCTGAATCTGATGCAGGACATCCGCAACGCATTGGATGCTGGAGCCTTCGGCGCCTTCATTGCGAAGTTTCACGCCGACCGCGCTAAGGGCGTCTAGGCCTGCGTCAGTTTGTCTAGCCCCCGGCTCAGAAAGTTTCCCATTCCTCGTCGCCACCTGCCGGCGTGACCTTGGCAGTCAACGTAGGGGGTGTTGCTCGCGCGGGCGCGGGTTTGGGTGCCTTGGCCGCTGCCGCCTTGAACGGCTTGGGGGCAGCCTGTTGCTTGGGTTTTGAGGCCGCAATCAGTCGCCGTTCGGGGCCCTTGAAGGGTTTGCTGGGCGACGTGGGTGCACGAACATCCGCCTTCATCCCCATCGCGTGGTGCTCTCCTGCGTTAAGTTTGAAAACTGCAACGGTCTGAACCAGTTCGTTGGCCTGCGATTTAAGGCTACTGGCGGCGGCGGCCATTTGCTCGACCAAGGCGGCGTTTTGCTGCGTCACTTGATCCATCTGCGATACTGCCTCTCCGACCTGGGCGACGCCTGCCGACTGCTCGCTGCTGGCGGAACTGATCTCGCCCACGATGTCGGTCACCCGGCGTATGGAGCTGACGACCTCGTCCATGGTGGCTCCGGCCTTGTCCACCAGCGCTGCACCCTGCTCCACGCGCTCGACGCTGGCACCAATCAAGGTCTTTATTTCCTTCGCTGCTTCCGCCGAACGACCCGCCAGCGAGCGCACCTCCGAGGCCACCACGGCAAAGCCACGCCCCTGCTCGCCGGCGCGGGCTGCCTCAACGGCCGCGTTCAACGCCAGGATGTTGGTCTGAAAGGCAATGCCGTCGATGACACTGATGATGTCGGCAATCCTGCGCGAACTTTCGTTGATGCCCTTCATGGTCTGCACCACCTGTCCCACCACTTCTCCACCCTGCGCAGCCACAGTGGAGGCGTTCATTGCCAACTGGTTGGCCTGGCGCGCGTGATCAGCATTTTGTTTGACCTGTGAGCCCAACTCTTCCATGCTGGCAGCGGTTTGTTCCAACGCGCTGGCCTGGGCTTCGGTCCGGGCTGAAAGATCCTGGTTGCCCTGCGCAATTTCGGCAGAAGCAGTAGCCACACCCTCTGAGCCGTGGCGCACATCGGACACCACCTTGACCAGGCCGGACTGCATGTCCTTCAAGGCATGAAGCAATTGACCCGTTTCACTCGATCCCTGTGCGTCGAAAGCGTACGTCAGGTCTCCCCCGGCGACAGCGCGTGCCACAGCGACCGCCTGATTGATCGGAAGCGTAATAGCGCGGGTAATCCAGTAGGCTGCAAAAAGGGCCACAAACAGGGCAATAGCAGACGCGATGACCGATGTCGTGCGAATCTGGCTGATGGCAGAGCCC
>CAIQEX010000591.1 GCA_903870955.1 uncultured beta proteobacterium | reverse complement strand
CTCAGCCTGGCCAGCATGAACGAGATGGGTGCCGTGGGCAAGATCGAGCAGTACCAGAATGCGCCCTCGGTCTGGTACCCGCTGGACGCCCTGGTGCCGTCGAGCAACCAGCCGCTGCTGCCGCCCATGGCCTGCTTGCAGATTCTGGGCGGGCGCAAAGAAAAAGTCCGTCCCGGCGATGTGCTCGGCGCCCTCACCAACGACGAAGGCGGCCCGGCCTACACGCGCGAGCAGATTGGCAAGATCCAGGTCACCGAGTTCTGCACCTTTGTCGCAGTACAGCGCGAACTGGCCACGCAGGCCTGCGCCAAGCTCAATGCTGGCAAGGTCAAAGGCAAGAGCGTGCGGGCGCGTATCTTGTAATTCCGGAAGCGCGTGTAGGGTAATTTCCTACACGCGTTACATCTGTTTACTGACTTCATAAATACGGCGCTCTGGCTACAGTTCATTCACGCACCAATGTCATTAGACGGTGCTTGATAAAACCGGAGTAGCCCCATGAAAGAACTTGCCCTAGACCTCAATCCGTTCAGCCTCATGATGGAACCTGAGTTGGTCCTGCAAACCATGGAACGCTCGCAGCAATTGCGCGGCCTGCGTCGCCATAAACTACGCCCCCTGGACAAACCGCTGATCCCCTACACCAAAGAAGCCCTGGCCGCACAAGCAGCCTATGACGCGGCCATTGACGCCGAAGACTTTGAGGATGTGGCGAATTCCTATCTGCTGAACTGAATTACCCGGCCACAAAGAGATGGTTTCGCCGCAGGGCCGCCCCAAGGCGAAACCCGCCCCCCGTAGGAGGCCATCTCAATCCGGGATCACGGCAGTCACCTCGATCTCGACCAAAGCGCGGTCTTCAATGAGTGCCTGCACTTCAATCGCGGTCATGGCCGCATTGAAGCTGCCAATCAGCTCACGGAAGGCTTTGCCAATTTCCGGGTAGGCCGCCACATAGGCCTTTTTGTCGGTGACATACCAGGTCATGCGCACGATGTGCTCGGGTTTGGCCCCGGCCTCGTTCAACACATCCACGACATTGGTCAACGCCTGGCGCACCTGCTGCCCCATGTCGTCGGATTGGAACTGTCCATTGGCATCCCAGCCAATCATGCCCGCCACAAAAACCATCTGACCACGCGCCATCACGCCATTGGCATAGCCACGCGGACGGGGCCAATGCGGGGGTTGAAGCAGCTTCATTTTTTTCTCCTGATTGTTGTGTTGTGTCATTCCAGGTCGCGCAGTTTGAAGCGCTGTAACTTACCGGTCTGGGTGCGCGGCAACTTTTCGACAAACGCAATCTGGCGGGGGTATTTGTAGGGTGCCACCGTCTTCTTCACAAAGTCCTGCAAATCCTTAACGGTGGCTCCACCGGCGATGAAGCCGGCGCGCAAGGTGACGAAAGCTTTGACAACCTGACCGCGCTCGGCATCGGGCACACCAATCACGGCGCACTCAAACACCGCCGGATGCAATAGCAAGGCCTCTTCCACTTCGGGCGCAGCAATGTTGTAACCCGCCGAGATGATCATGTCGTCGGTGCGCGACTGGTAGTAAAAGTAGCCCGCTTCGTCCATCGCATAG
>CAIQEX010000590.1 GCA_903870955.1 uncultured beta proteobacterium | reverse complement strand
GCAGCAAGAGCAGCAGCAGCGATGATTGCTGCCAATACGAGTGATTTGTTCATGGTTTTGGACTAAAGTGAGTTAACGAAACAATTTCCGGAAATTGTCTTAGCAGCAAGCTACCAAGACCCCGACAAGAAGCATTCGATCTCTTTTTGTCAGAGCCTCGAATTATACAATGTTTGAAAATCGGGTTCGGGAAAACCCTTTGGCACCAATTTAGAGCCCCAAGATGCTGGCCGGAAAACCGGGTGAACTTTGCCGCTGCCGCTCTTCCAATTCCTCGCGCAAAAGCAGTCGCATGCGCGGCTCCACACTGGCAACACCGGTGCATCTTTGCAGGTCCAGACGGCGCATGGCCCAAGTGGGTGTCCACAGCGCACTGGGGAATTCGCTTTCCTCAATGCCTTTGCAAACGCGGCACTCCACCAAGTGATCCCAGCGCACACGCCAGTCGACAAACCGATGGTGAATGCGCCGCATGGCATCGAAGTGGTGTGCCAGAAGCGTGAGCTTGCGCCCTTTGCGCGACCAGGCATTGAGCGACTCGACGACTGCTTTCTCGTAAAGCGGCCAATCCTCGAACGTCGCGTCGCTCCAAACCATTTCGGCCCAGCCCTGGCTGTCAGCATGTGACAGGGCGTTGCGCACGTGTTCAGCAAATGCGGTGGGACCGGCAAAGGCGCCTTGCGGCAGCGACGCAGGATCTTCAGGCAAGGCCATACAGCCATCCATCCTCGCCCCACTGGGCCAGCAATTCACGCGCACCTTCGCTGAGTTTTGTCACCTGGGCCGCTGACAATTCGCGCTCATCGGCCAGTTTGCGCATCAACTTGGCATCGCTTCCGGCGGCAAGAAAACTCTCGCCGTTGATAAACACATGTTTGGCGTCATACATCATGCGCGAGCGTCTATCCAGGCGCACGCCAACGCCTTCCTCAAATTCCTGCTCACCATGGAACCAGACGTGGGCTTTGGGTTCGGTCATGATTTCACCCAGTGAACGCTGCAATGCCACCGGGTCTTTCAAGGCCGCCGCCAGCGCGTCCTGCGCAAACTTCACCAATCCCGCAGGAATTTCGCCGCTTCCACTGACTGCCGGCTGCTTGGGGTCACGGTAAATTGCGCTTCCCACTTCGTCCGCTGCCTGTTCAGCCAGACACTGCAACAGGTCGCGCGCGATCTCCCCCTTCACCGGCGAACGGAAGCCGATGGAATAGGTCATGCATTCGCCTTCGGCAATGCCATCGTGCGCCCAGTCCGGTGGCAGGTACAACATGTCACCCGGCTCCAGCACAAACTCCTGTTCAGGCACAAAGTTGGCCAAAATTTTGACCGGCATATCAGGCACCAGGCTCAAATCCTTTTGGCGCCCAATGCGCCAGCGCCTGCGCCCATGCGCTTGCAACAGAAACACGTCATAGCTGTCGAAGTGCGGTCCAACGCCACCGGTGTCGGTGGCATAACTGATCATCAGGTCATCCAACCGGGCGTCGGGCACGAAGCGAAACTGGTTCATCAATTGGTGCACACGTTCGTCATGCAGGTCAACGCCTTGCACCAGGACAGTCCAACCCGGTTGCTTGAAGGCCGGATAGTCCTTGCGCGCAAAGGGACCATGCTTCAGACGCCACTGGCCTTGCTTGTCGGCCTGGGCTTGCACCACCAGGCGCGACTCCACATCGTCTTGAGCGGCCAGATCAATCAGCTCCGCACGGTCCAGCAGTGGCTTGAACCCGGGGATTGCCGCACGTATCAGCAGCGGCTTCTTCTCCCAGTAGCGGCGCATAAAGGTCTCAGGCGACAGTCCGCCTAGCAATTGGAGGGGGGTGGTAATGTTCATGGGACAATTCTGCATGGAAATCACACCTCAATGCGTTGTTGCCCTGACCTGGACGCTGAAAGATACCCTGGGCGAAGAACTGGACGTGCTGGACGATCCGGTGGAATTTTTGATTGGCGGTCACGATTTGTTGCCTGTGATCGAGGCGGCACTCCTCGGTCTGGAGGTCGGCTCCAAACTGGATTTGCAGATTGAACCAGAGCAAGGCTTTGGCGATTTCAACGACCAGTTGCTGTTCCTGGAGCCACGCGCCCTGTTTCCCGCTGAACTTGAAATCGGGCTCACTGTCGAGGGTTTCGCCCTGCCTCCAGGCTGCAATCCGGACGCCCCGAAAGAAGCCCTTTACACCGTGACCGACATTTACCCCGATCATGTGGTGCTCGATGGCAACCACCCGCTGGCTGGCATCGCCATACGCCTCAGCCTCAAGGTGCAGGGTGTGCGCGAGGCCACCGAAGAAGAAATCGGCCGGGGCTCCACCGGTACCGGCTTTTTCCGCATCCAACCGGTTCACGAACAAGGCCCCGGCAGCGACAGCCTGCATTGACCCCGGACTCTCTTTGACCCCGCGAAGTCGGCACCACCGACCTTCGCGTCAAGCCTTTCCAGTGGAGCCGTAACCGCCTTCCCCGCGTTCCGACACCGCGGGGAATTCTTGAACGATCTTGAACTGCGCTTGCACCACGGGCACCACCACCAGTTGTGCGATGCGCTCCATGGGTTGGATCGTGAAAGCGGTGCTGCTGCGGTTCCAGGCGCTGACCATCAACTGGCCCTGGTAATCACTGTCAATCAAACCCACCAAATTGCCCAGCACGATGCCGTGCTTGTGACCCAGACCCGAGCGCGGCAGGATCAATGCGGCAAAGCCTGGATCTTCCAGATAAATCGCCATGCCGGTTGGCACCAGTTGCCAGGCATTCGGCTCCAGCGTCAATGGCGCATCCAGACAGGCGCGCAGGTCCAGTCCGGCACTACCCGGCGTGGCATAGGCGGGCAGGTTGTCGTTGAGACGGCTATCGAGAATTTTGACGTCAATTTGCATGATGAATAGTGGGTGGCGGGTTTATGCCGATTGCCGAGCCAGGCGGGCCGCGATGTCGGCGACCAGCAAGCGTGCCAGCGCCAGTTTGCTATTGCGCGGAATTTCCCTGGAACCCTGGGCATCCACCAGCAGCAGCGCATTGTCATCCTGGCCAAAGGTGGCTGGTCCGATGTTGCCAACCAGCAAAGGCACATTTTTGCGGGCCCGTTTGGCCGTCGCATGGGCCAGCAGATCGTGGCTCTCGGCGGCGAAACCAACGCAATACAGGTCTCCACTGGCGGCCCGCGGTAACTGCGCCAACGTGGCCAGAATGTCCGGGTTTTCAACAAAACCCAGTTGTGGCACCAATCCTGAGCCGTCTTTTTTGATTTTTTGATTTGCCGCAGTGTCCGGTCGCCAATCGGCCACCGCTGCGGTGGCGATGAAGACCGTGGCCTGGTCTGCATGCGCAACACAGGCATCCATCATGTTCAGGGCTGACACGACATTCACCCGCGTCACACCGCGTGGCGTATCCAAGGCCACAGGCCCGGCCACCAGGGTGACGTGGGCGCCGGCCTCCTGGGCTGCCCGCGCAATCGCAAAACCCATCTTGCCGCTGGACAGATTGGTTATGCCGCGCACCGGATCAATGGCTTCAAAGGTCGGCCCGGCACTCACCAGTACCCGGTGACCGGCAAGCACTTTGGGGCTGAAGAACGCAACCACATCCTGTAGCAACTCCTGCGGCTCGAGCATGCGCCCGTCGCCAGTTTCACCGCAGGCCTGCTCGCCGGTTCCAACCCCCAGCAGATGCGCGCCATCGGCCTTCAATTGCGCCATATTGCGCTGTGTCGCGGGGTGCGCCCACATTTCGCGGTTCATGGCGGGAGCAATCAACAGCGGTACCCGCTCCATGGGGCGGGCCAGGCACATCAGGCTGAGCAAATCATCGGCGCGGCCATGCAGCAGTTTGGCCATAAAGTCCGCGCTGGCCGGGGCGATCAAAATCGCATCGGCCTCCCGGCTCAGGTTGATATGGGCCATGTTGTTGGGCTCACGCGCATCCCACTGTGAGCCATAGACGGCGCGGTTGCTCAGCGCCTGCATGGTCACTGGCGTGATGAATTGGGCTGCCGCCTCCGTCATCACCACCTGCACCGTGGCGCCTTCTTTGATGAGTGCGCGGCACAACTCGGCGGCCTTGTAACAGGCGATGCCACCGGTGAGGCCGAGAACAATATGTTTGCCAGTAAGGTCATTCATGGAGGGCAATGTAGCACTGCTTTCTTACTCACTCTGCCTTGTTGTCGTACGGCCTTTTTTTACTTCTTGGATTTTTACTTATTGGATTTTTTTACACATCGATTTTTTTTACTCCCCCATCCCCCAGCCCCTTACCCCCCGTCGGGGCAAGGGGAGCCTAAAGCGGACAGCCAATTTGATTTCGTCGCTTCGGCTTGGGAATCACGGGGTTGGGTTCTTTGGTCCTTGTTGTCGGCAGCACTTTCGTTGCGCAACCGGCGCTCGGTACTCGAGGCGCGGGACATAGGTGAAAAATAATTGGTGGCAACCTCACGCACTTAATTCCGTATTCGGCGCGATGCAACCAAATTGGCGGTCCGGCTTAAAGCTCCCCTTGCCCCGACGGGGGGTAAGGGGTTGGGGGATGGGGGAGTAGAAAAAAGGGGGAGTAAAAAAAGTCGAGGAGTCAAAAAAGCAAAAGCCTCAGCTCCCCGCCACCTTCATCTTGTCAATCAAAATCGACCCAACCGTCTTGGCGCCGTAGTTATACGTATCCGCCCCAACAGCCAGAATCCCCTTGAACATCGCCTTCATGTTCCCGGCGATCGTGATCTCGTGCACCGGGTATTTGATGCGCCCCTTCTCGACCCAGAAGCCACTGGCACCGCGCGAATAATCGCCGGTGACATAGTTCACGCCCTGCCCCATCAACTCGGTCACCAGCAAACCGGTTCCGAGCCGCTGCAACATGGCGTCTAGGTCATCGCCGGGCTGCGTCAAGCGTGAGGTAAAGGTCAGGTTATGGGAACCGCCCGAGTTGCCCGTGGTGCGCATGCCCAGCTTTCGCGCCGAGTAGCTGCTCAGAAAATAACCCGCTACCTTGCCACCATCGACCACCTGGCGCGCCTGCACCCTGACACCTTCGTCATCAAACGGCGAACTACCTTTGCCACCCAAGATGAAGGGGTCTTCAAAAATATCAATGTGCTTGGGGAACACCCGCTTGCCCAGGCTGTCGAGCAAAAAAGTACTTTTGCGATACAGCGAGCCGCCGCTGACGGCCTGCACGAAGGTGCCCAGCAGCCCGGCTGCCAAAGGAGATTCGAACAGGACCGGGCATTCGCGTGTGGATATCTTGCGCGACTTCAGGCGGCTCAGTGCGCGCTCTGCCGCGTAGCGGCCGACAGCTTGGGCGGATGCCAGTTCAGACGCGCTGCGTTGAGAGCTGTACCAGGCGTCGCGTTGCATGTCCGCGCCCTTGCCGGCAATCGGCGACACCGACAGTGAGTGGCGGGAGCTGGCATAGCCACCCCGGAACCCGTGGGTGTGTGCGCTGAAGAATTGCGATTGCTGGGCCGACACGGCCGCACCTTCACTATTCGTAATGCGCGGGTCCACAGACAGGGCTGCGGCCTCGCATTCAAGCGCCAGCTTGGCCGCCTGTTCGCT
>CAIQEX010000589.1 GCA_903870955.1 uncultured beta proteobacterium | reverse complement strand
TTCCAGCACGGCGTCAATCTGGTCGCGCAACATCTGCGGCGGCACACCGTGGATGCTGCGCACGCCGCAGGTGTTCTGCGCAGTCAGCGCGGTGATGGCGGTCATGCCGTAGCAACCCAGGGCGCTCATGGTTTTTAGGTCGGCCTGAATGCCCGCGCCGCCGCCGCTGTCGGAGCCGGCAATGCTGAGCACGCGGGGGTAAGTAAAGGGCAGGGCGGGTGGCATGGCTTCAGTGGACATCGATCAATTCTCTTAACTGTTGGCTGGCTGCGCAGGGGTCATCGGCTGAGCAGATGGCACTGACCACAGCCAGGCTGTCGGCTCCGGCTTGCATAACCTGTGTGGCGTTGTGCAGGTGAATGCCACCGATGGCCACCAGGGGCAATGGCGTGAGTGCGCGCACGCGCTGCAATCCTTCCAGTCCCCAAGGTGTGGCGGTGTCGGTCTTGGTTGGCGTGGCAAACACCGGACTCACACCCAGGTAGTCCACCGGCAGTGCGGCGCTTAGTGCCACTTCTTCCAGCGTCTCCACCGACCAGCCGATAAATACTTCGGGTGGCAGCAGTTTGCGTGCAGCATGCACCGGCAAATCGCTCTGCCCCAGGTGCACGCCGTGGGCACCGCAGGCCAGCGCGATGTCCAGGCGGTCGTTGATGATCAGGGGCACGTTCAGCGGTCTGAGCAAATCCATCAAGGCCACGGCCTGCGCATAAAAGTCGCGGCTGTTGGCGTGCTTCTCGCGCAATTGCACACAGGTCACGCCGCCTTGCACGGCGGCCTGCACCACGTCGATCAGCGTGCGGCCTTTCAGGCTCGGCTGGTCCGTCACCAGGTACAGGCGCAGCGCATCCTTCAGCCTTTCGCGGCTCCAGGGTGCGTTTGCAACCGTCGCATGCTCAGTGGGTTTTACCAAGGCTTGAATTCCATCTTCAGACGCGCGTCAAACGTGGCTTGGTCCAGCAGTTGCAACTCATCCAGCATCAGGACTTGCATGCTGCCCACACCCTGTTTGCGCACCACGGCTTTTTCAGCTGCCACTTCGCCCACCACACCCATCAGCGCCATGGCCGATACCGTGGCGCGCCAGGCATCTGGTTGCACCGCGCAGAAGGCACCAATCAATGCCGTGGCTGAGCAACCGACACCGGTAATCTTGGTCATCCAGGGGTGGCCATTGCTCAACAGCGCCCAGCGCGTGGCATCCACGATGTGGTCGGTTTGGCCGCTTACGCAGACCACGCCGCCGGTACGCCCCACCAGCGCGCGGGCCGAGCCCAACGCGTCATTAGCCGCAGCTCCGCTGTCTACGCCGCGGGTCTGCACATTGGCGCCGGCGACGCTCATGATCTCCGAGCCATTGCCACGGATCACCGTCGGTGAGGCGGTGTTCAGCAGCAGTTCGATGCTGGCATTGCGGTACGCCGTAGCACCCGCTCCTACGGGGTCGAGCACAGTGGGGATGCCGCGCTGCGCGGCGGTCAGCAGGGCCAGGCGCATGCTCTCGATCCAGGCGGGCTCCAGCGTGCCAATGTTGAGCACCAGCGACTGCGCAATGCCGGCCATGCCCTGCACTTCGTCGTGTGCGTGCGCCATCACCGGCGAGGCACCGGCGGCTAGCAATACATTGGCGTTCAGATTCATCACCACGAAGTTGGTGATGCTGTGCACCAGAGGGCCGCGTTCGCGCACGGCGTTGATGTCGGCCCAGATGTCGGAAGAAGAAAGGTGATCGGTCATGGTCGTCCTGTTATTAAAAGAAATAGACCATGCGGGAGCAGTGAAGCGGGCTTCCCTACGCTGGCATGACCCAGATCAGGTTCGAAGAGTATTTCTCAGCCACCGACGGTGGCACCTCTAGCAGCGGGGATTATCGGCGAAAAGTAGATGCTTTGCTGATCTGATGCTGATCACAGCAGCGCGCCGGGTGCCGGTGCCCGCATGGCCCGGACCTCTATTGGCTGCCCAAATTGAGAATACTCTCCAGACTCAAGGTCACCTTGACAGCGGACGAACCCACACTGGAAATTACTGCGTACTTCTTGTCGGAGGTGTTTCGTATGGCCGGGGCATGGACGGGCATGCCGTCACGGTTTAGCACCACCGCAACTGCCGGGCTGCTTGTGTTGCTGCCGCGTTGCATGACCATGCCCACTTCTCCGGAAGCAAGTTTCACAAAGGAGCCTGGTCTGTAGATGCCAACTGTTTTCAGGATCGCTGCGCCCATCGCGTCCGTATTGGAATGGGCATCGAAATAGGTGGACTTCATCGCGACGGACGCGTGCTGCGCAGTCCGTGATACCCGGTATGACAACTTGGCTGCAAAAATATCGGCACGATTTATGAGTCCCGTTAAACGGTTCGAACGCTGCTTGGACTGAATGGGTTTCTCTATGTGTGCGTGATGCGAACGCACAACGTCCAGCCAATCTTTGTCTGTGACGCCGAACGCCTCAAGTATGTGAACGGCCAGGTTGCTGTGTTCAGCAATCAAGATCTGCTGGCTGATGTCCACTGGCACCCATTGCTGTGACAGTTCATCCTGTAGCGCCGCCATTCCAATATTCATGGTGAGTGCGCAGTTCATGAGTAGGTCAACGTCAGAATCAGACCAACCCAGTACCGACGCTGCGAGAACGCAAATCACACAGACCAACAGGCTGTGCGTGGCACAGTAATGCTGAGCCTCCTTTTCGGACAGGTAGAACAGCACCATGAGTGCCTCGTCCGGATTGACGTTCAACTGGTGGGTCAGTATGACTTTGATACTTTCCAGACGTTGGGTAAAAAAAACCGCATCACGGGTCCGCAAGATCGCGTTGCAGGCTTCGATCAGATCGAACCAATCAATAAACCTTTGATCCGACTCTTCGGCCATCCGGGAAGTGGCATAACGGACCTGTACCTTGGTCAATTCTCCAGCCGAATCACCCCCCTCAAGCTTTTGCATTAGCTGCTTTATATAAGCCTTATGGGCAGCCCTCAAATCAGGATCTGTGCGATCAGAAAAGTTAACGAAAAAGCCTTCCCCATGGTTGGCAAGATCATCCAGACTTTTCCTGGTTTGAAAGATGAATCCCTTTTTCGCAAGCAATACCCCCCGACTGTTCACCAAGCCAAAGGGCATGGGGATGTTCAACCTGATCGAGTTCAGATCTACCTGAGCCAGTTGCGTGCGCATCGTTGAATTCAAATTGTGGGACTAAGACCTTGTGAGTTGGCGTCGGGCGCTGATTGCAGACACCGAGCCGAAGTCCGCAGTACGGAAGTCGATCCTTGGCAATCCATAAGTATGAAAGTTTAGCGCGCCCGAGTGTTTTTACTAAGGGGTATCTGAAAATAAAGTGATAAAAAGTGAAGGCGTATTTTCACTTTTTTTGACCGGTTGATCGCTTGATATTTTCTTGGGTAGGATCACGACCGAGTTAACACATAGTGGGTCTCTAGGAGGCTGCGGGATCCTTGCCATCCTGCTTCGTGTCGCGAAAGCGGAGCAGGTAGCGGTCGACCTCGATGGCGAACGCTTCATTTTCTGGTGAATAACTTTCGGCCATCAGGTCCTTTACCGACAAAGAAAGTTCGGTCAGAGCATCACGGTAATCGACCAAAGCAGCCGCCAATAGCGCCCACTGGGTATGGGTCATTGGGTATTGGCGATAGGCAGTCATGTTTCAAGTCCTTCCAGAATGCGCGGCCGAAACCGCTGAAAATAGGTCCAACTTTCGCTATCACTTTGACTTTCGGTAACGGGAATTGAGCGGTCCGGGGTACTGCCGTCGTGCAGTTCAATCCGGCCCCTTTCTATGCACGGTATTTGCGGCGGATACAGGTGTCAATACGTCGAATAAATTGAAACCCGGGTTTCAATTTTTAAGTCCACGCGCACCTGCGGGATCAGGGTGATTGCTGAAGAAAAGACGCTGGGTCAGCCGACAGCCGACACATTCAGTTTTTCATAAAACATAATGCCGTTGCGACCGGAGTTCTTCATCTTGTACATCGTCGCATCGGCCCATTTCAATATCTCGCTCTGAGTGGCTTCATGATTCAGGAAAACCACGATGCCAATGCTGGCAGAACAGTGGTGTTCCACCACGCGAAAGCCTGCGCCCTTGTCCAGTGGGAAGTCGAGCATGTACGGGGCTGACAAACTGGCGTGAATCTTTTCGGCAATGCGGCGGGTGTGCGCCGTTGACGCCTCTCTGTTGTCCTCTAGTTCACCCAGCACCACCACGAACTCGTCGCCACCGAAGCGCGCCACGGTATCGATCTCGCGCACCGAGGTCTTCAGGCGCAGGGCGACCTCCCGCAACAGCGCATCACCTGCCTCATGCCCATAGTGGTCATTGACCGGTTTGAAGTTGTCCAAATCCATAAACATCAAAGCACAGTAGAGTCCACTGCGCTTGCTGTTGGCCATGGTTTGGTTCAGGCGGTCACTCAGCAACCGCCGATTGGGCAACAGTGTCAGTGGGTCATAAAACGCGATCTGCCGCACCTGCTCTTCCATTTCCTTGCTCTCTGTGATGTCATCCAGAGACGCAATGTAGTAGTCAGCGTTGCCATCCGACTTTCTCTGGCAGGTAACGGTCAGGTGCACATACACGACCTTTCCGCCTTTGTGGAGAAAACGTTTGTCTAGCGCGTAGCTTTCAATATCACCCGTGGTCAGCCTTTTGAATTGGGTTAAATCCAGATTCAAGTCATCCGGATGGGTCAACTCCGTCCACGTGGTACGGGTCAACTCCTCCTCTGAATAGCCCAGCATCTCGCACAGGCGTCTATTCACCCGTAACCATTTGTGGTCAACAGAAGTGACGCACATACCAACGCGTCCCAACTCAAAATAGTTTCGGAAAAGTGCGTCCCGTTCAGTGACGTGATCCTGTGCCAGCTTGCTCTGGGCATCCAGATCACGCTCTCGCCTGTAGAAGCCCATGCTTCCAAAGATGCCGAGAAGCCAAATAAGGCCGTGTGACCCTATCTGGTTGTTGATGCGTCTGTGCTCATCGGTCCGATAGTTTTGCATCGAAACATCTACGCCGATTCCGCCACGCACATCGCCTATCTTGTAACCCTGATCCCCATGACATTTGAGGCAGTCCTGCTTGACGATCAGAGGGGTCATCAACCGAAGGTGGGGCGGCTCGTCTAATGGGTACACCTCCAAAACCTCTGCTTCACCTTTTTCAAAGCGCTTCAGTGCATTCATTTCCCAAGCGTCAGCAACATTGAAAGGATTGAGGGGATTCAAACTGGTGGCGTGGCTTTTGAAAGGGGCATTCTTTTCAACGCTCTCCTGCAAGGAGCGCAGGGCATAGGCCGGGTTGAGCAAGGTGAGTGCCTTGCCACCCGTCGTCACCACGTCGCGGTCAGGAATTTTGAGGTAGGCGTTGGGCGGCGTGTTGGCCGTGGGCGTGACATACACACCGCCATGGGAGGCAACCCAGTTGCGAAAAGCGATGTCCTTGCTGATATGGGTTCGGGCGGTCGCCTTCGCCATGCCCAGTGTTTCGTCTTTCTCCTGGAAAATATTCCACACCAGCGACCCGGCGATCAATACGCTCCACCCGATACGGATGAATACGTATTTGATGCCTAAACGTCTGTCGGCATATTGCTCGGCTGGGTTCATTATGGCCATCGTAGGAAGGAGATAACCTCCAACGCAAATCGACTCCCGCAGCGTAATTGACCTCTATGGTAACGCTTCATCGATCGAAACGGGGGGGAACTTTGAGGGTCCTGCCGGGACTTGTCAAAACGCTATTCCACGGGCTATGCTTCCAGCAAATAAGTAAACCCATGGAGCAAAGACGTATGAAGACCATCAAAGGCCCGGCTATTTTTCTGGCTCAATTTGCCGGTGATACGGCTCCGTTCAACTCGCTTCCTGCCATCGCCCAATGGGCCGCGGCATTGGGCTACAAAGGGGTGCAGATCCCGAGCTGGGATGCACGCCTGTTTGACCTGAAAACTGCGGCGCAGAGCAAGAGCTATTGCGATGAAGTCAAAGGCATGCTGGCCACCCACGGTCTGGAAATCACCGAACTTTCGACCCACTTGCAAGGCCAGTTGGTTGCGGTGCATCCGGCCTATGACACCGGCTTTGATGGCTTTGCGGCACCCGAGGTACGCGGCAATCCGGCGCTGCGCCAGGAATGGGCGGTGCAGCAAATGCTGTGGGCCGCGCAGGCATCGGCCAACCTGGGTTTGACGGCCCACGTCACCTTTTCGGGTGCATTGGCCTGGCCCTATCTGTACTCCTGGCCACCGCGCCCGGCCGGGTTGATCGAAGGCGCGTTTGATGAACTGGCCAAACGCTGGCGGCCCATCCTGGATGCCTTCGACCACGCCGGTGTGGATGTTTGCTACGAAGTGCATCCCGGCGAAGACCTGCACGATGGTGTGAGCTACGAGATGTTTCTGGAGCGGGTCAACAACCACAAACGTGCCTGCCTGCTCTATGACCCCAGCCACTTTGTGCTGCAGCAGCTCAACTACCTGGACTACATCGACTACTACCACGAGCGCATCAAGATCTTCCACGTCAAGGACGCCGAGTTCAACCCAACCGGCAAGCAGGGCGTGTATGGCGGCTACCAGCCCTGGCTGAAGCGGGCCGGGCGTTTCCGTTCGTTGGGTGATGGGCAGGTGGACTTTGCCGCCATCTTCTCCAAGATGGCGGAATACGACTTTCCCGGCTGGGCCGTGCTGGAGTGGGAGTGCTGCATCAAACACCCGGAAGATGGCGCGCGTGAAGGCGCCATCTTTATTCGCGACCACATCATCCGGGTAGCCGAGCGCAGCTTTGATGACTTTGCCGGTGGCGGAGTTGACGCCGCTGCCAACAAAAAGATGCTCGGTATCACCTGAAGGAACAACCCATGGCGATTGAAGCTGGCAAACACACGGGCGCGCCCCGGCGCATCCGCCTGGGCATGGTGGGCGGCGGGCAGGGCGCCTTTATCGGTGGCGTACACCGCATGGCTGCACGACTCGACGACGGCTACACGCTGGTGGCGGGCGCGCTCTCTTCCGACGCGCAGCGCGCGGCGGACAGTGCGGCCGATCTGCACATTGCGCCGGAGCGCAGCTACACCGACTACGCCGCCATGGCACGTGCTGAAAGCGCGCGCGAGGACGGCATCGATGTGGTCGCCATCGTCACGCCCAACCACCTGCATGCGCCGATTGCCACAGCCTTTCTGGAAGCCGGTATCCATGTGATCTGCGATAAGCCGCTGACGTCCTCGCTGGCCGATGCACGGGCATTGGTCGACACGGTGCGCCGCAGCGGCTGCCTGTTTGCACTGACCCACAACTACAGCGGCTACCCGATGGTGCGGCAGGCCCGCGCCATGGTGGCCGCCGGTGAACTCGGCGAAATCCGGGTCGTGCAGACTGAGTACCCGCAGGATTGGCTCAGCACCAAGCTCGAAGACAGCGGCCAGAAACAAGCCTCCTGGCGGGTCGACCCGCAACGTGCCGGTGTCGGCGGTTCGCTGGGTGATATTGGCAGCCATGCCGAGCATCTGGCGCGCTTTGTCAGTGGCCTGCAGTTGAGCGAAGTGTGCGCCGACGTATCAACTTTTGTGGACGGTCGCCAGTTGGACGACAACGCCCATGTGCTGCTGCGCTACGCCAATGGTGCGCGCGGCATGCTGTGGTGCAGCCAGGTGGCACCCGGCAATGAAAACAACCTCAAGCTGCGCATCTACGGCAGCAAGGCCGGGCTGGAGTTCCACCAGGAAAATCCCAACCAGTTGTGGTTTACGCCGCTCGGTGAAACACCCCGTCTGATCACGCGCGCCGGTGCCGGTGCTGGCCCGGCGGCAGGCCATGCCACGCGCATACCTGCCGGTCACCCGGAAGGTTATCTGGAAGGCTTTGCCCAGTTGTACCGGGATGTGGCCGAGCAATTGCACGCGCGCTGGCAAGGCCGCGCTGCCGACCCGCTGGCCTGCACCGTGCCCGGCGTGGAAGACGGATTGCGTGGCATGCAATTCATCAATGCAGCGGTGGCCTCCAGCCGCGCGGGCGGCCGCTGGACCGCCGTGGAATAGCGATGCGCCGATTCGCCTAAAGGGCCGCTGTAGAAACAATCCTGGCGAGTGGCGGTTACCACTTAATGAATAAGCGGCGACAATAGGACTCAGCAAAACGCGTTTAAAGGGTCCACCTATGGCAAACACAGTAGACACGATAGACCACACCACCCTGACGCGCTTGGTCGAGTCCGGTGCGGTACACGGTGCAGAGGTCATTGGACATCGCCAGGGTTGGGGCGTGGTGGTGAAGTACGGCACGACCGAGCGCGCCTTGGCCGCGCGCCGGGGTGCGGTGCGTTCATTTCGCAAGTTTGAAACCCTGGTGGCCTATCTCAAGGAACTGGGGATTTCGCATTACCAGGTCAACGCTGCCGACTTTGACGCCAACGCGCTGAAAACCACCAGGTCACGCCCCGATGCAGCCGAGCGCATGAAACGCGCCTTTGAGGCCGATGCACAGGCGCAATTTCTGCAGACAAAGGTGGCAGCATCGCTTGCCGACTCCAGGCCCAACATGGAACACGCCCAGGTGATGGGCGATGCGCGGGCATTGTTGCAAGCCAAACGCCGCCAGCGCGCCGCCAAGCCCCATTGAGCAGCGTCGGCACCGGCGCAACCGTGTGCGTGAAGCTGGACGCGCAAAACGGAAAACAGGGCACTTGGGGTCTATCAGGGGATTGGAAACTGGCGCTATGCCCTCTCAGGAATACCCATGGATAAACCCATCCCGTTGCAATGGCGCCCGCAAGCCCATGCGGATCTGCTGGAGATCCTGGAGTACATCGCAGAAGACGACCTGGACGCGGCCGACGCGCTGCAGCGCGAGATCGATGAAAAGACTGCTGCGCTGACACTGCACCCCAAGCTCTACAAGCTGTCGTCGCGTGTTCCAGGCATGCGTGAACTGGTGGTTCGGCCCAACTATGTGGTTTTCTACCGGGAGAGCGCGCAATTGGTAGAAATCGTCAACGTGGTTCACGCACGGCGACAGTGGCCACAGATTCGGTGACGGTTGGCGGCCTCTTGGGTGCTTGGCCGGTACTGGCGTGCATTACTTTTCGTTTTCTGAGACGACCCTCTAAACGCCTACATGCCCCAGCGCAGCGCGGCGGTGTGCACCGGCGCATCCCATAGCGCCAGAAACTCAGGCGTCACCGACGTCACGGTGATGGAGCAGCCGGCCATCTCCAGCGAGGTGACATACGAGCCGGTCAGGTAGCGCACCACCTTCACGCCACTGCGCTCCAGCACGGCGCGGGCTGCGTTGACCATCAGATACAACTCCAGCAGGGGCGTGCCGCCAAAACCATTGACCAGCAGAATGACTTCCTGCCCGGCGCTCAGGGCCAGGTCCTTGAGCACGGCGCCGGTGAGTTCTTCGGCAATCTCGTCGGCGCTGGCCAGTGGCACGCGGCGGCGACCCGGCTCACCGTGGATGCCCACGCCCACCTCCATCTCATGCATGCCGATCTGAAACGTCGGCTTGCCCGCGGCCGGCACGGTGCACGAGGTCAGCGCCACGCCCATCGAGGCGGTGGCTTTGTTCACGGCATTGCCCAGGGCCAGCAGTTGCTTCAGGTTGTCGCCGCGCTCGGCGGCTGCGCCGAGTATTTTCTCGATGATGAGGGTACCGGCCACGCCGCGCCGGCCGGTGGTGTAGGTGGAGTCTTCCACCGCCACGTCGTC
>CAIQEX010000588.1 GCA_903870955.1 uncultured beta proteobacterium | reverse complement strand
TATTTCGCTGGAGCCAGACAAGCATTTATGCGGGCGATTAAACCGTCGTCCCTTGCTGCACGGCCTTGAACCGACTCTGGCTGAGCACTCATTCATTCAATTTGAGACTTCTGACACTGCCAGTGTCGGTTTGTGGAGCTTTTAGATTTACTTCGGTTAACGTG
The DNA here is from genome assembly GCA_903870955.1 of uncultured beta proteobacterium. Taxonomy (GTDB): domain Bacteria; phylum Pseudomonadota; class Gammaproteobacteria; order Burkholderiales; family Burkholderiaceae_C; genus Allorhodoferax. The sequence continues at coordinate 1,668 of CAIQEX010000588.1, read as the reverse complement.
ACAAAAATAATTCATTGGCATCACCGTTGCTGATCAGCGCAATCCATCGGATGAACACACACCAGGACCTTCCATGATGGGCAGCCGCAAGCAAAAGAGCTACTGGCTCCTGGTCCTCGCGACCCTGTCGGTGCTGCCTTTTCTGCTTTTTGCGGGCTACTCGATTGTTCAACTCGTGCAAGCCAAGCGCGACGATTTGCAAAATCAGTTGATCAACCGCACACAAGCCACTGCAAATGCCGTGGCTGAGCGCTTGGCTGTCAGTGCCGGGGCGCTCCAGGCTTTAGCCAGTTCGGATGCGGCGACAAAAGGTGACATGCCAGCGCTTTACGCCCAGGCCAAGCGCGTGGTTCAGGGCATGCCACATATCAGCGCCATTTCGCTGGTGACGGCGGATGGCCAGGTGCAATTCCTGACATTGCTCCCCTTCGGAGAAAAGTCGTTTAATGCCGCTGATACGGATTCGATTCGCGGGGTATTTGCGACCGGCAAGCCCATGGTCTCTGAGCCGTTCGCTTCACCCGTCGACAAGTCGATTATCGTGACCTCCGTGGGCGTGCCAGTGTTTCGTGATGGCCAGGTGGCCTATTGCCTGCGGGCCGTATTTCGGAACTCTTCACTCAATGCCCTGTTGGCCGCGCAGCATCTGCCATCCGACTGGACGGTGGGCATCTTGTCGCGCACAGGCCTGCTGCAGGCCCGCTCTCGTTACGCCGAGAAATTTGTCGGCCTGCCAGCCGCAGCTTCGGTACTGGAGGCTCTGACGAATCATCGACAAGGTGTGTTTGAAGCCGTCACCATAGAAGGCATTAGCACCAGGGCGAATATTGTTCCCATCCCCGGTTGGGACTGGTCTGTTGTGGTGGGCGTTCCGTCCCCCTTGTTTGAAGAGCCCTTGAAACAGGCCGGTCGGTTTATTTCAGTCTTTGGCATTGCAACCCTTGCGCTGGGGGGCATAGTCATCAGTTGGTTTAGCTACCTGACGCGCCGAACTGAAAGTGGCGCTTCTTTTGACGCGGGCACGGCATTTCGCAGGCTGAGTAGCGTCTGGCCGTCGGCAGTGGCGCTGGTGGTTGCGTTGGCTATTGGCGCGTTGAGCACGCACGCATCGCAAAACGCCCAACATGAAATCGGTGACCTAACCGACAAAAGGCAGGCCATTAACAAGCAACGCCGTCAACTTCTTGAATTGATTTCCGCTTACACCGACATTGAGTCGGGTCAGCGCGGCTTTGTGATCACGGGCGACGAAACATTTCTGGCAACCTACAGAACGGCAATGCCCAAAATCCCTTTGCTCACGGGTGCTTTGAAATCTGAATTGGATCGCTTGGGCATTGCCAATGTCAACTGGTCAGAGCTGGTGGATTTTTCTTCCCGGCGCCTGGAGTCAGCCGCCAAAGGAATAGAACTGCGCCGACAACTCGGCTCCAAGGTCATTGAGGACGCGGAGTTCTTTGACCATGGCAAACTGCTCATGGACAAGCTGAGATTTCTGCTGGAGAGTCTGGATTCCCAAATGGAGGCGGAGACCGTGCGAATCAACGTAACCCTCATTGCCCAAGAGCAAAAAATGCGGCAACTTCAGTGGCTGTCGCAATTTGCTGTGGGTGCTCTCGTGCTTCTGTCGATTTCGATCTGGCTGTATGAGCGTCGCCGACGCTATGC
>CAIQEX010000587.1 GCA_903870955.1 uncultured beta proteobacterium | reverse complement strand
TGGTCGAAGTGGTGTCGGGCCTGCAAACCGATGCGGCCGTGGCCAACGCCATCTTTGCGTTGTCGGAAAGTTGGGGCAAGGTCGCGGTGCATGCGCGCTCTACGCCGGGCTTTATCGTCAACCGGATTGCGCGCCCCTTTTACGCCGAAACCCTGGCGCTGTTGCAACAACAAGCTGCATCCCCTGTGGTGCTTGACGCCTGTTTGCGGGCCGCAGGTTTTCGCATGGGTCCGTGCGAGTTGATGGACCTGATTGGTCATGACACCAATTTTGCGGTGACGCAGTCGGTCTACGAGGCCAACTTTTTTGACAAACGTTACGCACCTTCGCTGGTGCAGCGCGAGATGGTTGATGGTGGCTTGTTGGGTCGCAAATCGGGTCAAGGTTTTTACAGCTATGCCGCAGATGCCACCAAGCCCGCCATCGCCCCATTGCCAAGTGTCGCGTTGCCTTCCGCCAAGTCGATCTGGGTGCATGGTCATGGCCCCTTGGCGGATGCTCTGTTTGCAAGCTGCGAACGCGCCGTCGGCATGGAACGTCCACACGCTGCAGAAGCGCCACCGGTGTTGCACCGGGACGAAGACAGCGCATGGATTGGCCTCGAAATCAATGGCTGCCAGTTGCGCATGACCGATGGCCGTTGTGCGTCGCAACTCGGCTCTGACATCGCGGTGTTTGATTTGCCGCTGCAAACTACCGTGGGCACGGTGCTGGCCTGGGCTCCTTCCTCGCGCGCGTCCTACGCCTGGACCACGCAAGCCGAACAGTGGTTGCAGGCGTTGGGCTTTAACGCGCAACGCGTGGCCGACACACCCGGCTTGGTGGTGGCGCGCAGCATCGCCATGCTGGTCAACGAAGCCGCCGATGCGGTGCACCAGGGCGTGTGCAGCGAAGCCGCCGCCGATGCCGCCATGAAGCTGGGTGTGAACTATCCGGCGGGTCCATTTGAGTGGATGGGCTTGTGGGGCGCCACACCCGTGTGCGCGTTGTTGGACGCGCTGGATGCGTTCTACCGGGGCGAGCGTTATCGTGTCAGCCCACTATTGCGTCAACAAACCTGGCAGGAGTGACATGAAATTTGCTGAATTTTTCCAGGGCCAGATCATCGAAGCCGGTCCCTACCACCTGACCGAAGACGAGGTCTTGCAGTTTGCCAAAGCCTGGGACCCGCAGTGGTTTCACACCGACCCCGAGGCCGCTGCCAAAGGCCGCTTTGGCGGACTGATTGCCAGCGGCTGGCAGACCTGCGGCATTGCCATGCGTCTGATGGCAGACAAGGCTTTGCAGGGTTCGGAGTCGTTTGCATCGCCGGGGCTGGCCTACATCAAGTGGCTGCATCCGGTGCGTCCGGGCGACGCGTTGCGCGTACGCGGCACGGTGCTCGAAACGCGTGTGGCACGCAGCCAGCCGACGATGGGAATTTTGCGCTGGCGCTGGCAGCTTTACAACGCGACCGGCGTCGAGGTGCTGGACCTGGAAGCCACCAGCCTGTTTGATTTGACACTTACCCCAGCCCCCACTTTGTCAACCTGAGCTGCCTGCCAAGAACCAAACCTTCATCAGGGTTGGCGTTGATACGGGAGCAGGTGTGGCAAATTTGCCTCAACGCAAAGGTGTGAATTGCGGCATGCCGCAAAATACATTCCTATGAACACCATCCCACCCCTCGTCCCCGCCGTCAGCGGCCAACGGCTGGAGATCGCATGCGCTGCGGGTCGGGTCAGTTATTACGTCGACGGTAGCGGCCCGCCCATGCTGCTGGTGCACAGCATCAATGCGGCCGCCGCGGTCGCCGAAGTGAAGCCCGTGTTTGACCACTACAAGGCCACGCACACGGTTTTTGCCCTGGATCTGCCGGGCTATGGCTTCTCGGAGCGCAGTGATCGTGCGTATACGCCGGCACTGATGATCGACGCCATCCTGGCGCTGCTGGAGTTGATCGAGGCGCGCTGCGGTGTGCGGGCGGTGGATGTGCTGGGCTTTTCACTCTCATGCGAATTTGTGGCGCGGATTGCCGTCACGCACCCGGCACGGGTTCGCTCGCTGGCACTGGTCAGCCCGACCGGCTTTAGTGGCCTGAAGTCACGCCGTGGCCCCACCGGCAGTACCTACGCCCTGCCGTGGTTGCACCGTGCGCTCACCGGTCCGGGATGGGGGCGTGGCCTGTTCCGCTCGTTGACCCGCCC
>CAIQEX010000586.1 GCA_903870955.1 uncultured beta proteobacterium | reverse complement strand
CGGATCAACTCCGGCAGTCGGTCCAACGGCACCAGCCGGGCCAGCAGGTGGCTCAATGGGGTGTTGTCCAGCAGCGAGCGTGGCTTGATGCGACGCCACTTGGCCAGCAACCAACCAGCCGAAAGCAGGGTCATCCACTTGGCGCCTGAACGCAACATGCTCAGGTGGTCGGCACGGTACACATCTTCGGCATGGAAATGGCGCCAGGTGTTGGCAATCAGTCGCACGGCAGCATCGAAGTCGTCGCTGCCACAGGCCAGGGCCGCAGCATTGATGGCACCCGCCGACGTGCCAGTGATGATGGGGAAGGGGTTGGGTTCGGAACCTGCGCCGCATGCCAGCCGAATGTCGGCGATGGCTTCGAGCACACCCACCTGGTAGGCGGCACGGGCACCGCCGCCCGATAGCATCAGACCGGCGGTGCCGGGCGATGCGGGTGCGGTTGGTTTGGTTACGGTGGCTTTTTCTTGTGCACTTCCCATGCAAACATTATGAAACGCCGCCTTGGTGGCATCGGCCTGAAATGGACGGGGTAAACCCGCAGATGCCTTTGGCGCCAGACTGGGGATGAACCTGTGTCGGCAAGGACTTGATGCGGTTCGCTAGACTAGAGGCTATTCAGGAGTGAGCAATGGCAGTGACCGAACAAGCAATCATGGGCGCATTACAAGGCGTCATCGACCCCAACACGGGCAAGGATTTCGTTTCCAGCAAGTGCATCAAGGGACTCTCCGTGGAGGGCACTCGGGTGGCTTTCACGCTGGAACTGGGCTACCCGGCCCTCAGCCAGCATCAGGCTTTTGCAGAGGCCCTGGCCGCTGCGGCCCGCACTGTGGAGGGCGTGCAGGAGGTCCAAGTCACCCCCACGCTAAACATCACTGCACATGCCGTGCAGCGCGGCGTGCAATTGCTGCCCGGCGTGAAGAATATCGTGGCCGTAGCCTCTGGCAAGGGCGGTGTGGGCAAGAGCACCACGGCCGCCAATCTGGCCCTGGCTCTGGCCGCCGAAGGCGCGCGCGTAGGTCTGCTGGATGCAGACATCTACGGTCCCAGCCAGCCCATGATGCTGGGCATCGAAGGACGCCCGGATTCCAATGACGGCAAGACCATGGAACCCATGGAAAACTACGGCCTTCAGGTGATGTCGATTGGTTTTCTGGTGGCGCAGGATGAGGCCATGATCTGGCGCGGCCCCATGGCCACCCAGGCGCTGGAGCAACTGCTGCGCCAGACCGCCTGGAAAGACCTCGACTACCTGATCGTGGATATGCCACCCGGCACCGGCGACATTCAGCTAACGCTGAGCCAGCGTGTGCCCCTGACCGGCGCGGTCGTGGTCACCACACCGCAGGACATCGCCTTGCTGGATGCCAAGAAAGGCATCAAGATGTTCGAGAAGGTCGGCGTACCGATTTTGGGTATTGTGGAAAACATGGCGGTGCATGTATGCAGTCAGTGTGGCCATATCGAGCACATCTTTGGCGCCGATGGGGGCAAGACCATGGCCGCGCAATATGGCATGGACTACCTGGGCGCCTTGCCTCTGGCGATGCAGATTCGGGTGCAGGCCGATGGCGGCCGACCCACGGTGGTGGCCGAGCCGGATGGTGAACTGGCCGGGCTCTACAAGGGCGTGGCACGCAAAGTGGCGTTGGCCATTGCGGCCAAAAACAAGGACTTTTCCAGCAAGTTCCCCACCATTACGGTCAGCAAAAATACCTGATGTCGATGCCGTGATGCTGCTGCCCCAGCCATGAATCTTTTGCCGTCATTGCGCTATCTGGTGGCGCTGCAAGAGCACAAGCACTTCGGGCGGGCAGCCCAGGCCTGCCACATCACACAACCGGCGCTGAGCAACGCCATTCGTGCACTGGAGCGCGAATTTGATGTGGTTATCGTCAAGCGTGACCGCAATTTTGCCGGTCTGACACCCCAGGGTGAGCGGGTGCTGGCTTCCGCCAAGCTGATGCTGCATGAGCACGCCAACCTGCTGCAGGAACTGCAAAGTGACACCTTGGCGCCGCGCGGCACGGTGCGTATCGCCGTGGTGCCTACGGCCGTGCCCATTGCCGCGCGCTTTGCTGCCATGTTGCATGCAAGGCATGGCGGTATTCAGCCCGTGGTGTTGTCACTCAGTTCGTCCCAGTTGGAGATCGGTCTGGAAGATCTGACGGTTGATCTGGCCCTGGGTTACAGCGACCGGATGCCCGTGCAGGAGCGTCGGCTGCGGGTCTGGCCGCAGTACACGGAGCATTATTTTTTGCTCCGCCGCGCGCTCAAACCCCATGCCAAGGCGTTGCAAATCTCTAAACCCATGGCCTGGAAAGATGCGGCCAAATTGCCACTTTGCCTGTTGACGGCGAACATGCACAACCGCACGATTGTGGATGCGGCCTTCACCGCTGCGGGTGTGCGGGTGACGCCTGCGATGGAAACCAACTCGATCATGACCATGATGCTGAGCGTGACGGCTGGCGATGTCTGCAGCGTGCTACCGGGTGCCTTGGTCGATACCGTAAGGACCTACAAGGAACTGGAAGCCTTGCCACTGATCGAGCCGGAGTTGAAAACACGCATCGGCTTTATTTCCCATGCACAGGCCCGCCCCTCGCGTGCGCTCGAAGCGGCCCTGGCGCTGGCTCAGGATGGAGCCTGGCTGCGCCACGCGGCAGCGCACAGCGGCCTGTTGGCGGCATATTGAACCGGCGTTAAAGCGCCAGCCCGGAGGCAGGTACCGAAGGTCGTTAGAAGGCCTTTAGTCTTCCGTCACGACGGCGCAATACGAACGAATCAGCGCCAGCAATTCGTCTTCCGAATACGGCTTGCCCAGGTAATGGTCGACCCCCAGTTCCATCGCATGTTCACGGTGTTTCTGGGCGATGCGTGAGGTGATCATGATCACCGGCAGATCGCGCAAATGCAGGTCGTTGCGAATATTGCGCACCAAGTCAAACCCATCCATGCGTGGCATCTCGATGTCTGATAGCACCACATTCGGTTTTTCCTGCGCCAGTACTTCCAGGGCATGCAATCCGTCGTTGGCCAGGGCGACCCGGAAGCCTTCGCGCTTGAGCAGGCGTTGGGTCACGCGGCGCACGGTGATCGAGTCGTCCACAACCAGCACCAATGGCGCCAGCGTAAGCGGAGCCGATGCCGGGGCAGCAGGCGTAGCACCCGCAAGCTCAGCGGAATCAGGTGTCTGGGCCATGGTTTTGGCCGCGTCACCGTACACCGTGGCCAATGCCACCGGGTTGTAAATGAGCACCACCGCACCGGACGCCAGCACCGACATGCCGGCCAACCCTGGCAGATGCGCCAATTGCGGCCCCAGATTCTTGACCACAACTTCCCGGTTGCCGAGCACTTCATCCACATGCAAAGCCAGGCGCTGCCCGGCACTGCGGAACACCGCCACCGGCAGATTGCGGGTTGGCACTTCCAGACTGCGTCCGGAGACCTGCAGCAAGGCGCCACCCCAGAAGAACGGAATTTCCTGACCCGCGACGTCATAGGTACCCCGCGCGTACGCTTGCTGCACGGCTTGCTGGGGCGCACGCAACACGGTCTCAATCAGGTTGGATGGCACACCAATGTTCAAATCGCCCAGGCGCAGCATCACCACCTGCGTCACGGCCGTGGTCAGGGGCAGTACCAGCCGGAAGGTGGTGCCCTTGCCGACCGCGGTCTCGGTCTCCACTTTGCCACCCAGGGCGTTCAGTTCGGACAGCACCACGTCCATGCCGATGCCACGACCCGATAGTTCGGTGACTTCCGATGCGGTCGAAAAACCCGGAGCAAACAACAGTTTTGCTGCCGCTTCATCGCTCAGTGTTTGGTCTTCGGCAATCAGATGGCTGGCAATGGCCTTGGCGCGAATTTTGTCCAGATGCAGGCCGCCGCCGTCATCACTGAACGACACCGACACGTCATTGCTTTCCTGGTTCACGCTGATCGTGATACTGCCTGTCGACGGTTTACCCGCAGCGGCGCGCACGTCGGCCTCTTCAATGCCGTGGGCTACGGCGTTGCGCAAGATGTGTTCAAAGGCCGGCGTCATGCGATCCAGTACGCCCCGGTCCATTTCAATGCTGCCACCCACAATTTCGAGCTTCACCGGCTTGGCGCATTCTTTGGCCGCCTGGCGAACCACGCTGTACAGGCGCTCGGAAATGCTTTCAAACTCGACCATGCGGGTGCGCAGCAAGTCACGCTGCAGTTCACGCGCTTGCCGGCCTTGGGCAATCAGGTCGTCTTCGGCACCTTCCAGGGTTCGCTGCAGATTGCGCTGCACGGTGGCCACGTCGTTGACCGATTCGGCCATCATGCGGGTGAGTTCCTGCACGCGGGTAAAGCGGTCAAACTCCAGCGGGTCGAAGGCCTGACCATCGTCCTTGGAGTGGGCCATGCGCGATTGCATTTGCGACTCTGCCTGCACCTCCACATCACGCAACTGCTGCCGCAGGCGCTCCAGATTTCCGCTCAGTTCACCCAGCCCGCCGCGCATCTGAACCACGCGTGCGTCGAGTCGGGAGCGGCTGATCATCACTTCACCGGCCTGATTCACCAGGCGGTCCAGCAGCAGTGCACGCACGCGCACGGTCTGACCCGCCACGCTGCGCTGGGTGGTGCGCGGTGTGCGATCCACGTTGACAGGAAGCGCCACGGCAGGTGCCGCCCGAACCGCAGACGCGGGGGATGCCACGGCAGCCACTGCGTTTTCAGTGGGCTTGGCATCAGACTCTGCGTTGGCCGTTGTTTCATCCTTGGCTTCAGTCTTGGCAGGCTGGCTGATGTCTTCACGCGGGGCCAGGTCCAGAGCGTCCAAGGTGGCCTGCAAATTGTCCAGGCGGGCCAGTAACGGCTCCAACTGCACGCTCTGCAACCCTTCAGATCCCAAGGATTCGATACTCGATTCCATGCGGTGCGACATCTCGCCCAAGCGCATGGCACCGGCCAGACGCGCGCTGCCCTTCAGGGTGTGCAACACGCGCAGTGCTTCCGAGCGTGCGCTGAGATTCTCCGGGCGCGCCACCCACTGGCGCAAAGCCGTGCCCAAGGCGGGCATCAATTCAAAGGCTTCTTCCTGGAATATCG
>CAIQEX010000585.1 GCA_903870955.1 uncultured beta proteobacterium | reverse complement strand
CTGGACGGCAACTACAAAAGCGAGTTGCCCGACTTCATGGTCTTTCTGGACTGGAAGGCCTTGCCCTGGCACTGGTTCTTCAGCGGCAGCTTTGTGGCCACGCTGATTTTGGTGGTGGTGGTGCCGGGTGTTGTGGCCCTTATCTTTGGCTATTTCGCTTTTCGCTCGCGCATCAAGGGCGTGTACTTTTCCATCATCACCCAGGCACTGACCTTTGCTGCCATGCTGCTGTTCTTTCGCAACGAGACCGGCTTTGGCGGCAACAACGGCTTCACCGATTTCAAGCGCATCCTTGATATCCCGATTGCCACGCCGCACATGCGCATGACGCTGTTTGTGCTGACCTCGCTGACGCTGCTGCTGTTCTTTTTATTGGGCCGTTGGCTGGTGGGCAGCAAGTATGGTCGCGTGCTGCAGGCCATACGCGATGCCGAAACGCGGGTCATGTTCAGTGGCTACTCGCCGCTGGGTTACAAGCTCAGCATCTGGGTTCTGTCGGCCATGATGTGTGGCGTGGCCGGTGCGCTCTATGTGCCGCAGGTGGGCATCATCAACCCGAGCGAAATGAGCCCGGCCAACTCCATCGAGATCGCCATCTGGGCCGCCGTGGGTGGACGTGCCACCTTGATTGGCCCGATCCTCGGCGCCTTCATCGTCAACGGTGCCAAGAGCTGGTTGACGGTGACCTATCCCGAATTCTGGTTGTACTTTTTGGGTGCGCTTTTTATCGGCGTGACGCTGTTCTTGCCCGATGGGGTCGTGGGCTTGGTGAAGAAATTGAAGGGAGATAAAGCATGAGCTACGCCGGGCCGCCCCAAGTAGCGAAGGCCCCCTTGGGGGGCAGCGCAGCACATGCAATGGCAAGCGTGGGGGCTTTACTATGACTCCCGAACTGTTGGAACAAGGTGCGAAGCGCATCGAAGCGCGCATGGCGGCGCTGGCGGCTAACAAGGGCAATACCGAGTCCGGTGGCCGCGCAGCAGGCTTCTCGCGCCTCAAGCTCGACAATGAAGTGGACGTGACCCACGGCCGCATTCTGTATCTGGAAAGCGTGAACGTCAGCTTCGATGGCTTCAAGGCTATCAACAATTTGTCGCTGGACATTGCGCCGGGAGAACTGCGCTGCATCATTGGCCCCAACGGTGCGGGCAAGACCACGATGATGGACATCATCACCGGCAAGACGCGGCCTGACAGTGGCACGGTGTTCTTCGGTAGCACGATTGATTTGCTGCGCTACAACGAACCGCAAATTGCCCAACTTGGCATTGGCCGCAAGTTCCAGAAGCCCACGGTGTTTGAGAATCTCAGCGTTTTCGAAAACCTGGAGCTGGCGCTGAAGATGGACAAGCGGGTGCCGGCCTCGGCTTTCTTCAAGCTGGATTCTTCGCAGAGCGACCGGTTGGCTGAGATGCTGCACACCATCCATCTTTCGGACAGCGTCACGCGTCAAGCAGGTAACTTGAGCCACGGTCAGAAGCAGTGGCTGGAGATTGGCATGCTGTTGATGCAGGACCCGAAACTATTGTTGCTGGATGAGCCGGTGGCGGGCATGACCGATGAAGAGACGGAACGCACGGCCGAACTTTTCCTGTCCTTGAAGGGCAAGCATTCACTGATGGTGGTGGAACACGACATGGGCTTCATCAACACGATTTCGGACATCGTGACGGTGTTGTGCGACGGTTCGGTTTTGGCGCAGGGCACCTTGGCCCAGGTGCAAAGCGATGAGCGTGTGATTGAAGTTTATTTGGGTCGCTAGCCATGTCTTTACTTGAAGTAAAAAACGTTAACCAGTACTACGGTGGTTCGCACATCCTGCGCGATGTGAGTCTGTCTGCCGAGCTCGGCAAAATCACCGTCATTCTGGGTCGCAACGGTGTGGGCAAAACCACGCTGCTCAAATCCATGATGGGCTTGGTGCCGATCAAGAACGGCTCGATTGAACTGGAGGGCAAACCCATTCAGAACCACACGCCGTATGAGCGCGCCCGTGCGGGTATTGGTTTTGTGCCGCAGGGGCGGGAAATATTTTCCAAGTTGACGGTGCTGGAAAACCTGCACATGGGTCTGGCCTACAAGACTGCCGGCACGCCGGTACCCGAAGAACTTTACGATCTGTTTCCCGTGCTCAAGCAGATGCTGGGTCGCCGGGGTGGCGATTTGTCAGGCGGGCAACAACAGCAGTTGGCAATTGCCCGTGCACTCGCCGCAAAGCCCAAGGTGCTGATTCTGGATGAGCCCACCGAGGGCATTCAGCCCAGCATCATCAAGGACATTGGCCGCGTCATCCGCATGCTGGCCGATCGGGGCGATATGGCCATCGTGCTGGTGGAACAGTACTACGACTTTGCCCAAGACCTGGCCGACGAATATGTGGTCATGGAGCGCGGTGCCGTGCTCGCACATGGCAAAGGCCACAACATGGAAGTGGACGGCGTGCGCGCTCTGGTGGCGATTTAACACGCCGGGTCGCTACATAGCCCAGATGCGCGGGTTGCAGGTTGGCAATTGCCATAGCTCCTGACGCCAGGCATTGCGCACGGCGCGCAACAGTTGCATGGCAGGCTCCACCAAGGGTGCAAGCACGCGCACCACGATGACCTGCGGGTTGGGGCTGGTGGCGCCCGCAGTGCCTTTTAGCGGGCTGTCTGCAATCAGTTCGCGGGCAACGTCCAGCGCCTGCTGTTTGCGCGTGCGGTCGAGCTTGGTACCCGTGACAAAAAACAGGCTGGCCACGCAGCGCGCACCATGCAGACCCGTGGGGCCGTCCATCAGGCGCGTGTCGCAGGCGTTGATGCGGCCCCGCTCCAACCAGACGCCCGGCACTTCAATGTGCTGGGCAAAGCTGCCTTTCACAAAGGGCAGGTCCGCGTTGGGCAGGCCCAAAGCGGTCAGGTCCCAACCCAGCAGTTCAGCGCCCGGTTCGAGCGCCATCACCAATTTGTTCTCGGCATTGCAATCGCTGTAACACAAGGCCTCCAGCGGCAGCCATTCCAGGCGGGAATCGGGTTGCATGGCGATGTGTGTGGTCTGCAAGGCCAGCGGGCCATCCGAGCGGTAAAAACGCGTGGCCCCAGGTGTCGTGACCAGACCATGGGTGTGGCTTGCAACCTGCACCGCAATGTCCAGGGTGTCGCCGCCAACCAGTCCGCCCGGTGGGTGCACCAGCACGTTGTGGCAGATGGCATCACCCTCCGGGTACAGGCTTTGCAGAATACGCAGGGGGCCGCTGTGTTCATGGCGCGCCACCACACGCTCGCCGTGGCGCGCGTAGGCCAGATTCAGGTTTGCCTGCCAGCTCATGGGTGGGTGGTTTCGTGGTTGGTTGACCCGCGGCAAAAACGTTTCTTCATAGCGGGAATTTCAAAAACAGAGAGACTCAGTCTAAGGCAAGAAAGGTGCCACTCGGACCGCTGGGCCAGCCCCGTCTGCTCTGTTGCCGCCGCTCTGCATCGGCGTCGATGCCGGTGCCGGTGCCGGTACAGACGGCGCTTGTGGTGCCCAGGGCGGCCAAGGCTTTTACGGAGGCGCAAAACGTCGGGTTGTCAGCCCAGGCGTCCCTGCGCGCGCAGCAGCAGCGCCCGCTCGCGGATACCGGCCTGGCCCCGGTTTAGCGACTCCACCGTGGTGTGGACGGAGTAGGGCCCCATCACCAGTTCGTAGGGGTGCAATGCGCCGGAGCCCAGCATAAAAACGACATCGGTTTCAGCCACAAAGGTGATCGGGCTGCCCGAGTCGTCAAACACCGCGAGGTCGCCCGTGGTCAGGCGCGCAGGTGCACTCAGCGTGCCTTCACCCATCGCGATCCAGGCCACCGACTGCGCCGCACTGGGAACAAAGGTCCAGTTCTCTCCGGCCTTGAGGTGCACCGCCAGATAGGTCATATCCGATGGCGCAGGGATCGCACTGCGCTGGCCTTCATGCTCACCCAGCAACACCCGCGCAGGGCCAGCTTGCGGGACCGATTCGGGCTCCAGATAGAGGCTATAGGCAGTGGCCAGTTCCAGCTCCGGCGGCATCGCCACCCAGAGTTGAAAGCCCAGCACCCGCTCGGTGTTTGCCGGTGCGCCGGTGTGCCACACGCCGCCGCCGGCCATCATCCATTCCACGCCGCCCTGGGGCAGGACGCCGCGCTTGCCATCCTCGCCCGTGGTGTCCTCATAAGCGGTCTGACCGTAAATCAGGTAAGTCAGCGTTGCGATGCCGGAATGCGGGTGCATGCCAAACCGGGGTGGCAGCCCGCCTTTTGCGACCTCAAAACGGTCCAGAAAAATAAACGGCTTGAGGCGTTCACCCAAATCGCCAGGGCTTACCAAACGGGTGATGGGGCCATGCGAGCTACCCCGGGTACGCAGGTCGACGGCACGTTGGGCCAAAGCAGAATCAAGCATCAGGCACTCCTCAAGTTGGCGGGACG
>CAIQEX010000584.1 GCA_903870955.1 uncultured beta proteobacterium | reverse complement strand
GCCCGCAGTACTTCCCCGCGATAGACCAGAAACGGCAGAGCCAGGGCGCGCTGATTGCGCTGGTTAGAGGCTGGGTAGGCAGGCGTTGAAAGGGCACCGGCAACCAGCCCGACTTCCCACAGTGGCAAGGCGCTTTCCTCTTGCTCTTGCGCACTGGCGGGTGCCGCTATCCCAAGCAGTACGCACGAAACAAGCAGGGAGCTCAGGCGGCTGCTTGCGTAAGGGCTGGGGTGACGCTTGGTCAGGTAGGGTATGCGCATGACCTGAGTGTAGCGAGGGGGGCCAGGCGATTTGCTATGCTGCAACGCATCCTGACCCACTGTGCTTTGACGCGCACCCCTTCCATGGCCAGCAGCCTTTTTGCCCTCATCGATGACATTGCCACCTTGCTGGATGATGTCGCCCTGCTTACCAAAATAGCAGCCCAGAAAACCGCCGGCGTACTGGGCGATGACCTGGCTTTGAACGCGCAACAGGTCAGTGGTGTGGCGGCTGACCGCGAGTTGCCTGTCGTCTGGGCCGTGGCCAAGGGCTCGTTGGTGAACAAGGCCATTCTGGTGCCCGCCGCGCTGATCTTGAGCGTCACCTTGCCCTGGCTCATCACCCCGTTGCTGATGCTGGGTGGCGCCTATTTGTGCTTCGAAGGATTCGAGAAGCTGGCGCATTCCTTTTTGCACCGCAAGGAGGACCCGGATGATCTGAGCGACGAATTGATGCAGGCTTTGGCCGACCCTTCGGTTGACTTGGTGGCACTGGAAAGGGACAAGATCAAAGGGGCCATCCGTACTGACTTTGTGCTCTCGGCTGAAATCATCGCCATCACCCTGGGGACGGTGCAAAACAGCGGCTGGGCCACGCAACTGGCGGTGCTCTCGGGCGTGGCTTTTGTCATGACCGTGGGCGTCTACGGCCTGGTGGCCGGCATCGTGAAAATAGACGACCTGGGTCTGTATATGAGCCGTCTGCCCGTCAAGGGCGGTCGCTGGAAGCAGAACCTGGGTTTGTGGTTGCTGGACATGGCGCCCTGGCTGATGAAGACCTTGTCGGTGGTGGGCACGGCGGCCATGTTTTTGGTCGGCGGCGGCATTCTGTCGCATGGTCTGCCTTTTGTGCACCATGCGGTGGAGAGTGTGTCGCAGGCTTTTGTTGAAGGAATCGGGGTGGCGGGCGCGACCCTGGGCCCTGTCGTTGCGTTGAGCCTGGATATTTTGGTCGGCCTGGTTGCAGGTGCTGCCGTGCTGGTGCTGGTTTCCGTGGCGCAAATGCTGTTGCGGCTCTTTAAACGCCCGCATGCCAGCTAAGGAATCCGTCAGCGCATCGCCCGGTCCGGCGCTGGCCACGGGCCTGACACTCGCCGTGGTGGGTGCCATCGCCTTCAGTGCCAAGGCCATCATCGTCAAGCTGGCCTACCGCCATGGCGTGGAAGCCATCACGCTGATCATGTTGCGCATGCTGTTTGCGCTGCCCTTCTTTCTGGCCATTGCCTGGTGGACCAGCAAGCCGCGCCAAGGCGTAGCGCCCGTGGCACTGACCCGGGCCGACAAATGGGGCGTGCTTGGCCTGGGCTTCACCGGCTACTACCTGGCGAGTTTTCTGGACTTTGCCGGGCTGGCGTATATCAGTGCGTCACTCGAGCGCCTGATCCTGTATCTCAATCCGACACTGGTTCTGCTGCTGGGGCGCACGCTTTACGGCAAAGCCATCAGCCGCAACCAGATGCTCGGCATGGCCATCAGCTATGGCGGCGTGATGTTGGTGTTTGGTCATGAGGTGCATCTGGCCGGATCTGACGTGGCGCTGGGTACGCTGTTGGTGTTTTTGAGCGCCGTGAGCTACGCCATTTACCTGTCGTACAGCGGGGAACTGGTGATGCGACTGGGTTCGCTGCGGCTGGTGGGTTTGGCCACCAGCGTGGCCTGTGTCTGTTGCATTGCCCAGTTCGTCGTCATGCGCCCCGTGAGCGTCGCCTTCGCCGTGGCGCCGGAAGTGTTGTGGCTGTCTTTGTTGAACGCCATTGGCTGCACCGTGATCCCGGTGTTGTTGGTGATGATGGCCATTGAGCGCATCGGTTCGGGGCTGGCCTCGCAGGTCGGCATGGTGGGCCCCATGTCCACCATCACCATGGGCGTGCTGCTTTTGGGAGAGCCCTTCACACTGTGGGTCGTGGCCGGTACGGTGTTGGTGTTGCTGGGTATTTATGTTTGCAGTCGGGCCAAACACACATTGGCAAAGTAAGGAGTAGACAGGTATGGATTTGGGTATCAAAGGCAAATGGGCTTTGGTTTGCGGCGCCAGCAAAGGCCTGGGCTTTGGCTGCGCACAGGCACTGGTGCAGGAAGGTGTGAATGTGCTCATCGTGGCGCGGGGCAGCGTGGCTCTGGAGCAGGCCGCAGCAACGCTTGCCGTGGATGCGCAATCCAGCGGAGCCAGCGTGCAATATTGCGCACAGGACATTACGACCGAGGCCGGCCGGGCTGCGGTGTTTTCCCAGCGGCGCGACTTTGACATGCTGGTCACCAATGCAGGCGGCCCGCCGTTGGGCGACTTTCACGACTGGGGACGGGAGGACTGGATCAAGGCTTTGGATGCCAACATGCTGACCCCGTTCGAGCTCATCAAGGCGACGGTCGACGGCATGGCGGAGCGGGGCTACGGCCGCATCATCAACATCACTTCCAGCAGCGTAAAGGCACCGATCGATTCACTCGGCCTGTCCAGCGGCGCACGCAGTGGCCTGACCGGTTTTGTGGCCGGCGCCGCACGCAGTTCGCTGGCGGCGCGCGGTGTGACCATGAACAACCTGCTTCCCGGTTCATTCGATACCGACCGCTTGAAGGCCAACCACCAGGCAGCGGCGCAACGCGTTGGCGAACCCTTGGCTTCCCTGGTCGAGCGGCGGCGCAAAAGCATTCCCGCACAGCGCTTTGGCAACGTGGCCGAGTTTGGCGCCATCTGCGCTTTTTTGTGCAGCCAGCAGGCGGGCTACATCAATGGGCAAAACATTCTGGTCGACGGTGGTGCGTATCCCGGAATTTATTAGCGTCTGCTGTTTCCAGCGGTTTACTCGCCGCGTGCTGCCATCTGCTGCAGGCCGGTTAAGCCTAGGTTTTTCGCGATAGTGCAATCCCCATCACGATCAACACAAAGGCCAACGCGTGGTAAATGTGGGGAGCCTCGCCCAGAAACAGGGCGGAAAAAATGGCCGTAAACAGCGGGGTGAGGTTAATGAAGTGCGCAGCCACATGGGGGCCGGCGAGCTTGATGCCCGCTCCAAAAGCAGCATAGGCCACGATGGACGGGCCAACGGCCACATACACCAGCGCGGCCAGAACCGGCCATCCCCAATCGACGTGGGCCGGCGTCAAGATCCATTCACCGGTGGTAAAGAGGGTCGACCAGAGCAAGCCAAAGGCCACTTGCGCCACCAGAAAAGTGGTCCATTCGGCACGGATGCTGGCGGACTCCGGAGTCGGGTTCGTGAGCATCCAGCTGTACACGGCCCAACCAATAGAGGCCGCAACTATGTAAAAGTCTCCCGCCACCCACTGCACATGCAACAGCACCTCCCAGGTGCCACGGCTGAGCACCAACAGCACGCCAAATAAGGAAACCACCGCACCCAGCAATTGGCGTGAACTGACCGGTTGATGGAAGAACACCCGGCCGATCAATAGCATCCACACCGGCGTGCTGGCACCCACCAGGGTGACGTTGATCGCGCTGGAGGTATGCAACGCGAGGTAGTTCAAGGCGTTGTACCCGCTGGTACCCAGCAGGCCGAGCACCATAAAACGCCGCCACTGAGGCCACAAAGGGCTGTCACGGCGAAGCACACGATGGGCCACCGTGAGCAAGATCAGGAAGGCCAGCGCCCAGCGCATCAAGTTGAACGTCATGGGTGACGCCAGTGTGCTGATCATGCGACCGACCACGGCATTTCCGGCCCACAGCAAGGGGGGAATTACCAGGTAAACAATGGCGCGGGTGCTGAGACTTTGGGGCATGTCGCGCACTGTACAAGGCATTGGCGGTCCGGGTGCACGCAAACCGACATTTCGTGGCACCATGGCGACCCGCAAGCCCTGAACAATCACCGATTTTTCAGGCGAAATTCCCCCTGACCATTGAAGAGAAACCTATGACGCAACTCAGCTCCAAAGCCATTCATATCAGTCAGCACGGCGGACCCGAACAGCTCACTCTGGTGCAGGTCACCGTGGGCGAGCCCGGCCCCGGAGAAGTCCGCATTCGCCATAAGGCGGTGGGATTGAACTTTATCGACGTCTACCAGCGCAGCGGCTTGTATCCCATGAACCTTCCTATGCAATTGGGCATGGAAG
>CAIQEX010000583.1 GCA_903870955.1 uncultured beta proteobacterium | reverse complement strand
GTGCTGCGCTGCCCCCCGAGGGGGTGCTCGCACCTTGGGGCGGCCCGGCGGTGCTCGAAGAAGCCCCCACGCTTGCCACTGCGTGTGCTGCGCCCGATGCTTCGCTCAAGCTCATACGCCCTGCTTCAGGGATGCTTCAATGAACACATCCAGGTCGCCGTCCAGCACCTTTTGCGTGGCAGAGACTTCGACGTTGGTGCGCAGATCCTTGATGCGGCTGTTGTCCAGCACGTAGCTGCGGATCTGGTGGCCCCAACCGACGTCGGTCTTGGAGTCTTCCAACTTCTGCTGCTCGGCCTGGCGTTTGCGCATCTCGTAGTCATACAAGCGGCTGCGCAGACGCTTCCAGGCCACATCGCGGTTGCCGTGCTGACTGCGTCCGTCCTGACACTGCACCACGATATTGGTCGGGATGTGGGTCAGACGCACGGCTGAGTCGGTCTTGTTGATGTGCTGGCCACCGGCACCGCTGGCGCGGAAGGTGTCAACCCGCACATCGGCCGGGTTGATGTCGATTTCAATCGTGTCATCAATCTCGGGGTAGACAAAGACACTGGCGAAGCTGGTATGGCGTCCGCCGGAGGAGTCGAACGGGCTCTTGCGCACCAGGCGGTGCACGCCAGTTTCGGTGCGCAGCAGGCCAAAGGCGTACTCGCCTTCGATCTTGATGGTGGCGCCCTTGATACCGGCGGTGTCGCCGTCGGTCAGGTCTTCCACCGTGGCGGTAAAGCCTTTGCGCTCTGCGTATTTCAGGTATTGGCGCAGCAGCATGCTGGCCCAGTCGCAGGCTTCCGTTCCGCCCGCGCCAGCCTGGATGTCCAAAAAACAGGGCAGGGGGTCGGCTGGGTTGTTGAACATGCGACGGAACTCAAGGCCCTCGATGATGGCGGCCAGTTTGGCCGTCTCACCTTCAATCGTGATGAGGCCTGCGACGTCATCGTCTTCCTTGCTCATTTCGTAGAGCTCGGTGTTGTCCGACAGTTCGCTTTCCAGTTGGGTCAGCGTGACCACCACGCCGTCCAGCATCTTCTTTTCCTTGCCCAGTTCCTGGGCCCGTTTGGGGTCGTTCCAGACGGTGGGGTCTTCTAGCGAGGCGTTGACCGTACGCAGGCGTTCCGATTTGGCATCGTAGTCAAAGATACCCCCGTAACGCGAGCGTGCGTGCGGCCAGGTCTGCCAGGGTGGTGCCAATAAGGTTGCTGCGTTCGATTTCCATGATGTTCTTTTCCTGATGGGTTGCTGTACGTTGAATGGCGCATTTTCTCACGCTTAAGCGTCAGGCTATAAAGCGCTCAATCAGTGCCGCCAGTTGCTCCGGCTGGTCGTGGTGCAACATGTGGCCGGCGTTGGCGATGAGCGCCGTTTCCAGTTGCGGCACAGCCTTGATGCGTCCGTGGTACTCGGCCAGTTTGTAGCTGCCTTTCCACCACAAATCCAGGCTGTTGTCGGAGGCTTCTACAGACAATACGGGCGCCGCAATGCGCTTGAAGATTTCCTGCACTTCGTCCACCCGGTAGAGCTGTGCGTTGGTGATTTTGTGGGCCGGGTGCCCCAGAATTTGCCACTGTCCTGGTGCGCTTTCCTGTGCCCAGTGACTGGCCAGCCATTGCGCTTTGTCCAGGCTCAGCCGCGCGTTGGTCTTGATCAGCCGATGGGCCACGGCTTCCAGGCTGGCATAGGTACGCATGTCCCTTTCACCCTGGCGCAGTGCCTTGAGTTCATCGATCCAGCGGGCGTAGCGGCCGGGAGCCTGAGCTGGTGACGTGGCCGGCATACCAAAACCTTCGAGGTTAATCAGTCGCCGCACGCGCTCCGGCCGCACTCCGGCATACAACATCA
This sequence comes from uncultured beta proteobacterium, assembly GCA_903870955.1. Taxonomy (GTDB): domain Bacteria; phylum Pseudomonadota; class Gammaproteobacteria; order Burkholderiales; family Burkholderiaceae_C; genus Allorhodoferax. Next base: position 1,667 of record CAIQEX010000583.1, on the reverse strand, counting down.
CGACATTGCCTCCCATGCTGTGCCCAACCAGGTGAATGGGTTGGTTGGGGGCGTAGTGGTCGAGCAGAAAATCCAGATCCGCCAGGTAGTCGGGAAACCAGAAGTGGTCGATATCCGGCACCTGCGTCCGCCCGAAACCCCGCCAGTCGGGTGCGATCACGTAGTGGTCTTCAGACAGTGCGTCCACGACAAACTGGTAGCTCGCGGCGACATCCATCCAACCATGCACCATGACCAATGGTGTTTTGTTGGCTGCGGGTGTTCCCCACACCTGCACGTGGTACTGCAGGCCGCGTAGCGGAATAAATTCACTCTTGAATTGACGTTTGACTTGGTACATTCGAACAATCATAAGGAGAAGCGCCGTGTCCCCTCGTCCTGCCCGTGACAACGCAGCAAGCAAGTCCCCCACCGAAACCCTGCCCGAGGGCTATCGCCGCTTGCACGGCAGCTTTGGTTGGCAGGTGCCCGCGCAATTCAACATCGCGCAGGCTTGCAGTCAGCGCTGGGCGGCGCGCCCGGATGCCGCCAGCCGCATCGCCATTCGAAATTACGCGGATGGTGCGTTGAAGGGCGCCTGGAGCTATGCCCAATTGCAGGAGCAGGCCAACCGCCTCTCCAATGTGCTCATCGGTCTGGGCGTCAAGCAAGGGGATCGGGTGGCCATCGTCATGCCCCAGCGCTTTGAGACGGCGGTGGCCTATATGGCCGTGCTACAGATGGGTGCTGTGGCCATGCCCCTGTCCATGCTGTTTGGCCCGGAGGCTTTGGAATACCGTCTGCAAAACAGCGAGGCGGTGCTGGTAATTGCTGATGGATTGGCCCTGCCCAGCCTGCGCATGGTGCACGGCACCTGTCCTTTGCTACGCAATGCGATTGGCCTGGGCCCGTTGTACGCCACCCAGGAAGTGGCTGAAATCAATTACGCCGAAGCCCTGGCCAGCGCCTCGTCCAATTTTGTGGGCGTTGTGACTTCGGCTGCAGACCCGGCCATTCTGATTTACACCAGCGGCACCACCGGCAACCCCAAGGGTGCGCTGATTCCGCACCGGGCGTTGATTGGCAACTTGACCGGTTTTGTCTGCAGCCAAAACTGGTTTGGTTTTGATGGCAAAGACAATGCGGATTCCAAGGCCGTGTTCTGGTCGCCCGCCGATTGGGCCTGGACCGGCGGCCTGATGGACGCCCTGTTGCCCACCCTGTATTTCGGCTGCACCATCGTCGCCCAAGCCGGTCGCTTTGATCCGCAGGGTGCGCTCGAACTCATGGGCCGCTGCGGTGTGACCCACACGTTTTTGTTTCCCACCGCCATCAAGGCCATGATGAAGGCTTGCCCCGGTACGCCACGTCGGTCGGTGCAGGCGCAATACGGTCTGAAACTGCAAGCCCTCATGAGTGCTGGCGAGGCCATGGGCGATGCCGTGTTTGGCTATTGCGAGCAGCAGATGGGCGTGGTGCCAAACGAAATGTTCGGGCAGACCGAGATCAACTACATCGTGGGCAATTGTGCGCGGGCCTGGAAGCCCAAACCCGGCAGCATGGGCATGGGCTACCCCGGCCACCGTGTTGCCGTGATTGACGAAGAAGGCCATGAATGCGCCGTTGGCGTGCCGGGTGATGTGGCACTGAACCGCTTTGACATTCATGGTGACCCGGACCCGATCTTC
>CAIQEX010000582.1 GCA_903870955.1 uncultured beta proteobacterium | reverse complement strand
GTGCCTGCAAGCCTGGATAAATTGCGCCACAATCCGCTGCATGAGAATACTTCACACCATGCTGCGCGTCGGCGATCTCCAACGTTCCATCGACTTTTACACCCAGGTGCTGGGCATGAAATTGTTGCGTCAATCCGAAAACCCCGAATACAAATACACGCTGGCCTTTCTGGGCTTTGAGGCCAACCCGGCCCAGGCAGAAATTGAGCTGACCTACAACTGGGGTGTGGAGCAATATGAGATGGGCACGGCCTACGGTCATATTGCCTTGGGCGTCAAAGATGCCTACGCCGATTGCGCCCGAATCAAGGCCGCCGGTGGCAACGTCACCCGCGAAGCCGGGCCGGTCAAAGGTGGCAATACCGTCATTGCTTTCGTCACGGATCCGGACGGTTATAAGATTGAGTTGATTCAACGCGACGCCTGATAAGCAGCCCAGCATGCAGACGGATCGTCGCGGTGCGTTGCTGGTTTTCGGGTCAGCCGCCACCTGGAGTTTTGGTGGAACCATCGCGCGCTTTCTGCAGGTCAGTGACAGTTGGGTAACGGTTTTCTGGCGCTCGGTCTTTGCCAGTGCATTCCTGCTGGTTTTTATGCTGATCAGGAATGGCCCCGCCAGCACCCGGCAACTATTCAAGGTCATGGGCCTGCCAGGTTTGGGGGTCGCCCTTTGTTTTGCTACGGCGTCCACCAGCTTTGTGGTGGCGCTGTCTTACACCACCGTGGCCAACGTGCTGCTGATGCAAGCCGGCGTGCCACTGATTGCCGCACTGCTGGGTTTTTTGTTGTTTCGTGAGCGCGTCAATCTCGCCACCTGGATTGCCATTGCCAGCGTGATCGCGGGGGTGGCCATCATGGTCTCGTCCTCCCTCGGCGGCACGGTTTCTCCAGTGGGTGATGGATTGGCGCTGCTGATCGCGGTGGTATTTGCCTGCGCCACGGTGATCACCCGCCGCCATGCAGATGTCGCCATGATGCCCGCCGTCTGCCTCGGCACCCTGATTGCCGCTGTGGTGTCAGGCAGCATGGCGAAAGGCTTCGCGGTCAGCGGCACCGATTTGGGCCTGTTGTTCCTGTTCGGGGCCGCCAACCTGGGCCTGGGCATGGCACTCTTTGTCAGCGGTGCACGCCTGCTGCCATCCGCCCTGGCAGCCCTGATTGGCACGGCTGAACCAGTGCTAGGCCCGATATGGGTCTGGCTGATCCATGGTGAGGTGCCAAGCGCCCGCACCCTGATCGGCGGATCAATCGTTTTCGCAGCCCTGGTAGCGCATCTGGGTTGGCAATTTCACCAACAGAGCAAGCTGCGCATAGAGCAACCTGGTTAGGGAACGTCGCTTTTATTTGCGCAGCGCATGCGTGGCCTGCGCCAGCGCGGTAACGCGGGCCCAGTCGCCGGAGGCCATAGCATCCGCAGGCACCAGCCATGAACCACCGACGCAAACCACATTCGGCAGGGCCAGAAACTCCGTTGCGTTTTGCAAGGTGACACCGCCAGTGGGGCAAAAGCGCACATCAAAGAACGGGCCACTCCAGGCTTTCAGCATGGCGGGTCCACCGGCTTGCATGGCGGGGAAAAACTTGAGTTCGGTAAACCCGTCTTCCTGCGCCATCATGATTTCACTGCCCGTCGCCACACCCGGCAACAACGCCAGACCGGCATCGCGGCAAGCCTGACCGACCGCGCTGGTATAGCCGGGGCTCACGGCAAAGCGGGAACCTGCGTTGGCGGCTGCCTGCGCATCGGCCTTGCTACGCACGGTGCCAGCGCCGACCACAGCCTCGGGCACTTCCCGCGCTATGGCTTCGATACAGGCAAGAGCTTGGGGCGTGCGCAGCGTGACTTCCAGCATGCGAATGCCACCCGCTACGAGGGCGCGGGCCATGGGCACCGCATGGGCCACGTCATTCAACACGATGACCGGAATCACCGGGGCGTCCTGCATGACCTGCAGGGCGCTAAAGGTTTGGGGAGTGCTCATGAAAATTCCAGTCTAAAAACGAATTGAATAAGATCTTTGCAAGCAGATCAAAACCAGGTGCAAGCGCCCTGCTCTGCTGCCAGCGCATTGCGACGCATATTGGCAAACAGTTCACGGCCCATGCCCACGCCGTTGGCAGCGCGCAATGCTTCAGGCATGGTTGCCAGCGGACGGGCGGCCCACTCGGCCGGGTCTACCAACACTTGTAAAGTCTCAGCGCTGGCGTCCAGGCGAATCACATCACCGTCGCGTACTTTCGCAAGGTCACCACCGGCCGCAGCTTCTGGTGAGACGTGAATCGCAGCGGGTACTTTGCCGGAGGCGCCACTCATGCGGCCATCAGTAACCAAGGCCACACGGAAGCCCTTGCCCTGCAACACCGCCATGGGAGGCGTCAGCTTGTGCAACTCGGGCATGCCATTGGCCTGTGGTCCTTGCCAACGCACCACGCAAATCACGTCATGGTCGAGTTCACCGGCGCTAAAGGCTTTGTGCAAACCCTCTTGCGAATCAAACACGCGGCATGGCGCTTCGATGACATGGCGATCGTCAGGCACCGCAGAAATCTTGATCACACTGCGGCCGAGATTGCCCTGCAATAGTTTGAGACCACCGCTGGCGCTAAACGGCGCACTGGCGGGGCGCACCACGCTGTCGTCTTTGCTGGCGCCCGCGTCATGCCACTCCAGGCTGCCGTCTGCTTTGGCCGAGGGAATGCTGCAAAACTCACGCAAGCCGCCACTGCGCACGGTCAGCACGTCGGCATGCATGAAGCCGGCATCCAACAACTCGCGAATCACAAAGCCAGGGCCACCTGCGGCCTGGAACTGATTCACATCGGCGCTGCCATTCGGATAGACCCGCGTCAGCAAGGGCACCACATCCGACAGGGCGGAGAAATCATTCCAGTCGATGATGATGCCGGCCGCACGCGCCACCGCCACCCAATGAATCAAGTGGTTGGTGGAGCCGCCGGTGGCCAGCAGTGCCACCATGGCGTTGACGATGCAGCGCTCGTCAACCAGTTTGCCGATCGGGGCAAAGCGTTTCGCTTTGGTGATGGTCAGCACCGTGCGCGCAGCTTCGCGGGTGAGTTCTTCCCGCACGCTGTTACCGGGGTTAATAAAGGCCGTGCCGGGCACATGCAGGCCCATGGCTTCGAGCAGCATCTGGTTGCTGTTGGCGGTGCCGTAAAAGGTGCAGGTACCCGGGCCGTGGTAGGCGGCGGATTCAGCTGCCAGCAGTTCCTCGCGGCCCACCAAGCCCTGTGCAGCCTTCTCGCGCACCTTGGATTTTTCGTTGTTCGACAGGCCCGAGGTCATCGGACCGGCCGGTACAAACACCGTGGGCAAATGGCCAAAGTGCAAGGCACCAATGAGCAATCCGGGCACGATCTTGTCACACACGCCCAGCATCAAAGCCGCGTCAAAAACATCGTGGCTCAGCGCGATGGCCGTGGACATGGCGATGGTGTCGCGCGAGAACAGGCTGAGTTCCATGCCTTCAAAGCCCTGCGTCACGCCATCGCACATGGCCGGTACGCCGCCCGCAACCTGGGCTGTAGCACCTTGTAAGCGGGCCTCCGCCTTGATCAGGTCGGGGTAGTGCTGCAAAGGCGAATGGGCCGAGAGCAAATCGTTGTAGGCGGTAACGATACCGATGTTGGGCGCCTTCTCCGCCACCACTTTGAATTTGTCGCTACCCGGTAGCGCGGCAAAGGCATGGGCGACGTTGGCGCACCCCATGCGTTCGGCGCCGGGCTTGCGCTGAATGGCAGCATCCACCTGCGCCAGATAGGCGCTGCGGGTGGGGCCACTGCGTTCGCGGATACGGCGCGTCACCGCTTCGACCGTGGGGTGCAGGGTGGGGACTGAGCTAGGTGTGGCCATGGCGTTCTCGCGTTGTCAAAAGTTCGTAACTAAATTACATCGCGAATGGTAACTGGGAAACACCCCCTTGTGAATATCCTGAGTTACCAGTGGGGTACAGAAAGCAAAAGGGACGCGTCAGCCCTGCAGCAGGCCGCGCGCACGCTCAAGGTCGTCCAGGCTATCGATATCGGTTACACAACCGGCATCCAGCACCGGCCAATCAAGCGATTCAAACTGGTCCTTGATGGCAGCCGCCCCGCGACTTCCATGCAGGGCGGCCAAGGCGTCACCGCAGTCGCGGGCAAAGCGCACCGGATGGCCGCGTTGCCCCTTAAACACGGGCACGACGACCTGCGCATGGGCGTTGAGCTGCGCCAGTTCGACCAAGGTTTGGGGCGCTATCAAGGGCAAGTCAGCGGGCAATACCAGCCAACCGGCGGCATCGCGCGTGGCGCGCACGGCGGCTGCAATGGTGTCACCCATTCCCGGATGCCCCACATCTTCCAGATGCCACAACAATCCGCTGCGTCGCACGGCGTCCAGCGTGCGCTGCAATACGGTCTTACCGCACAGGTCGGCCTGTAACTTGTGACCGATTCCGCCGGATGCGGTAAAGCGCTCGCCCTTCCCGGAGGCCAGCACCAGCACAGTGGGCAGATGTTTTGCTTCAGCAGGGGTAAGCAATGGGTTCAAGGTGGTATCCGTTATTTGGTCAATCACGCAGGGCGCCAGGGCTTCGCTCGCTGTCAGGTTGACATGATAGTCAGACCCTTGCCTATGCGAAAGCAAAGTCCAGGCGCAATAGGTTGGCGAAGTATCCACAAACCCATCAGAGCGTCTTGGCTAGGCGCTAGACTGCAGCCATGAAATCCATAGCCGACCTCCGCAAAAGTTACGAACGTACCGAACTTGATGAAAGCGCCTCACACGCCGATCCCCTGATGCAATTTGATCAGTGGTTAAACGAGGCCATCAGTTCCGAGGTGCCCGAACCCAATGCCATGACGTTGGCGACCGTGGGCAGCGACTTGCGACCTTCCACCCGTGTCGTGCTCATCAAAGACTACGACGCGCGTGGCATCGTTTGGTACACCAACTACGAGAGCCGCAAGGGTCGCGAACTGGCCGGCAACCCCTACGCCGCGCTGCAATTCCATTGGGTCGAACTGGAGCGCGTGGTGCGCATTGAAGGCGTCGTGGAACGCGTGAGTGCCGAAGAAAGCGATACTTATTTCAACAGCCGCCCGCTCGACTCACGCATTGGCGCCTGGGCTTCGCCGCAGAGCGAGGTGATACCCGGGCGCACGGTTTTAGTCACCAATGCGGCCAAGTACGCCGCGCAATTCATGCTCCAGCCGCCCCGCCCACCGCACTGGGGTGGCTACCGGTTGAAACCGGATAACTGGCAGTTCTGGCAGGGCCGCAAAAGCCGTCTGCATGACCGCCTGCGCTATACGCAGCAAAGTGAAGGTGAATGGTTGCGCGAAAGATTGGCGCCCTGAACCCACGAAACGTGGGGGCAGAGCAATCCCGCGCAGGGCCGCCCCAAGCGGGATTAGCCCCCTTGGGGGGCAGAGAACCACACGAAGTGGGTGAACGTGGGGGCCCTATTTCACCGCCACAGCATCGGTAATGCGATAGAAAAGTCCGTAGGGGTCGTCCTTGAGCACGGCAAATTGACCTTCCACCACCACGGCTTCAAGCGAATACTTCACCGGCGTCTTGGTCTTGACCTCAACCATGCTTTCCGGGCCTCCAGGCACGCAGAAAGAACAAGTCAACGGCACCGAACTCAGCAAGAAGTGCTTTTGCTTTTCACCAGCATCCAAAGGCATCATGAAACCCTGAACGCGCTGGCTCTTCATGTTGAGCGCCTGGATATTGTTGGGAAACACCGGCAGCACACGGTTCTTTTCCACTTTGGTTTTCACGGCTGTCAAAACCGACCAGGGCAGCACGTCGGCACGGTCCTGCAAGGGAGCAAACGGACTGTTGGGACTGTGAACGCCCGCCCCCGTTCCCATGGGAACACCGCTGTCGGCCAATGGCGCGCTCAGTTGGGCCCAACCGGGACTGCTGGCGAGCAGGCACGTGGCGGTTAACACCTTGAGGCGGGTACGAAGTCTGGCGGTAGCTTGCATGGTCAATATTCCTTGGCCCGAAGTTTAGTACCCCCTCATGTCATTTACCTTAGTCTTTTTGTAAACGGGTAAAGGTCTTGCGGAACTTGGCAACCTTGGGCGCGGCCACAGCCATGCAATAACCCTGATTCGGGTTGCGGGCAAAAAAGTCCTGGTGGTAATCCTCGGCCGCAGCGTAATTGGCAAGCGCTTGCACTTCGGTCACCACCGGACTGCGGTAGATGCCGCTTTGCTTCAATTCGTCAATAACTGCGCGTGCTTCCTGCTCTTGTTCTGGTGTAGTAAAGTAAATGCCGCTGCGGTATTGCGTGCCGGTGTCATTGCCCTGGCGGTTCAAGGTGGTGGGGTCGTGAATGACGAAGAAAATCTCGAGCAATTCACGTGTGCTGACCTGCGCCGGGTCATACACGAGTTTGACCACTTCACAGTGACCCGACCGGCCGGTGCAGACCATTTCATAGGTCGGATTGGGCGCTTCGCCGTTGCAATAGCCCGACTCCACATCGACGACGCCACGCACCTGAACATAGACCGCTTCGGTGCACCAGAAACATCCACCACCCAGCACCAGGGTTTGCATTGCTTCCGTCATACTTGATCTATCCTCTTGATTGGCTTGGGTGCAACATCTTAAGTCGGGCTGCTTGACCTTGTTTTACGCATTGATTTGACGCGGCAGGAGCCTCAAAGGTACACTAATAACCAATTAGTCAGTAATATTCATGAGTACCTCCTGCCCTATTTGCAAGCTTGCCAGCGGTGTGCGCATCAAGCGTGAACGCCGCAAGGAAGCGCGCCCCGGTGAATTGCTGGCCGCAGCCTTGGACCTCTTTGTAGAGAAGGGTTATGCGGCCACCCGGGTAGAAGAGGTGGCGCAGCGTGCCGGGGTCTCCAAGGGTACGCTGTTCCTGTACTTTGCCAGCAAGGAAGAACTCTTCAAGGCGGTGGTCCGCGAGAATATTTCCGGGCGCTTTACCGAGTGGGGTGAAGAACTCCGCACCTTCGAGGGCAACAGCGAAGAACTGTTGCGCTATTGCATGAGCAGTTGGTGGGAACGCGTAGGCGCAACCAAGGCGTCCGGCATCACCAAGCTGATGATGAGCGAGGCGGGCAACTTTCCCGAACTGGTGCGCTTTTTCCAGCAGGAAGTGGTGCAACCGGGTAACGACCTGATTCAGCGCATTTTGCAGCGCGGCGTAGAACGCGGCGAGTTACGCAATGTGGACCCAACTTACGGAATCTACAGCGTGCTGGCGCCGATGATATTTTTAAACATGTGGAAGCATGGGGGCGGAAGTTGCGGCGACGCGCGCACAGAACTCGACCCGCAACAATACATCGCCTCACAAGTGCAGACCATCCTCTTTGGTTTGAGTGTCAGCCCCACTATTCCGGTGTCCGGCAAGAAAAAAAATTGAACATGAAAATTCCGTACAAATGGATCGTCGGCGGTGCAATCGTCGCTCTGCTGGCCGTTGGCATATTGCGCACCTTGTCCGCGCGCGAGGCTGCAAAGCAAGCCCTGGAAGCACAACAGGCGAGCCAAAAACAACAGGCCTCCGTCGAACTGGGCGCCAACGATATTTTGAAGGCACAAACCGTGCAACTGACCCAGTCGCTGCCCATTTCGGGCGCGCTCAAGGCGGTCAATTCGGCATTCGTCAAGGCCAAAGTCGCCGGTGAGTTGCAAAACCTCCTCGTCCGCGAGGGCGACTCTGTCAAAGCGGGTCAAGTCATCGGCCGCATCGACACCACGGAATACCAGGCTCGTTTGCGCCAGGCCCAGCAGCAAGCCGAGTCGGCCAAGGCGCAGGTGGACATTGCCCAGCGCAGCCTGGACAACAACAAATCGCTGGTGGAACAAGGTTTTATCTCGCGCACCGCGCTCGACACGTCGCTGAATAACGTGACCGCTGCACAGGCCAACTTCAAGGCCGCCCAGGCCAATGTGGATCTGGCCGCCAAGTCGCTGGAAGACACCGCGCTGCGTGCGCCGATTGGCGGGCAGATTGCCCAAAAGCTGGTGCAAAACGGTGAGCGCATCGCCGTTGACACCCGGGTGGTTGAAATTGTCGACCGAGGCACTTTGGAACTCGAAGCCGCACTGGCAGCTGGCGATTCGGTCAAAGTCAAAACCGGACAAACGGCGCAACTGGCTGTCGAAGGAATGGGCCAGCCGGTGCAAGCCAAAGTAGCACGCGTCAACCCGAGCACGGTGGCTGGCAGCCGCTCGGTGCTGGTGTACTTCTCGGTTACGGGTACGCCGGGCTTACGCCAGGGTCTGTTTGCGCAAGGGACGCTGCACACCGGCTTGGTCCAAGCGCTGGCGCTGCCACAAGACGCGGTGCGCAGCGACAAACCCAAACCCTACGTGCAGCACATTGTCGATGGACGGGTGGCGCACCAGACCGTGACGACCGGTGCAACCGGCGAGCGCGAGGGTGTGACGCTGATTGAAGTCCAGGGACTTGGCGAAGGGGCTGAGGTGTTGGTCGGTGCCGTGGGCACGCTGCGCGAAGGTACGCCGGTTCACCGCGCGGCAGGTAAACCCTAAATGTGGTTCACCCGCGTCAGCCTTAAAAATCCGGTCTTCGCCACCATGGTCATGCTGGCTCTGGTGGTTTTGGGCCTGTTTTCCCTGCAACGCCTGCAGGTCGATCAGTTCCCGAACATCGACTTTCCGGTGGTCGTGGTCACGGCGGAATATCCCGGTGCCTCGCCCGAAGTGGTGGAAAGCGAAGTCTCCAAAAAGATTGAGGAAGGCGTCAATTCGATCGCCGGCATCAAGGCCCTGACTTCGCGCAGTTACGAGGGACAGTCGGTGGTCATTCTTGAGTTTGACCTGGCCATCGACGGGCGCAAGGCGGCGGACGATGTGCGCGAAAAAGTCGCCGCCATCAAGCCCTTGCTGCGCGCCGAAGTCAAAGAGCCCCGCGTGCTGCGCTTTGACCCGTCAGCCCGTGCGGTCTGGTCCGTGGCGGTGCTGGCGGATGCCAAAACCGCTAAGGGCAAGGTGCCTGATGCTGTGGAACTCAGCAACTGGGCCACGCAAACCCTGCAAAAACGCCTTGAAAACGTGCGCGGCGTGGGTTCGGTAACCGTAGTCGGCGGCACCCAGCGCGAGATCAACATTTACCTGAACCCACAGGCGCTGGAGTCCCTCGGCATCACGCCGGAACAGGTGGTGGCCGCTGTGACCAGCGAAAACCAGGAAGTTCCCGTGGGCACCATCACCAACACGCAGCAGGAGCGGGTCATCCAGATCAATGCCCGCATGCAGCGTCCGGAGGATTTCGGCAGAATCATTGTGGCCCGGCACAACGGTGTGGCCATCCGCGTGGACCAAGTCGCACGCATTGCGGATGGCGCGCAGGAGGTCGAGAGCCTGGCGCTTTACAACGGCCAGCGCACCTTGCTGATGAACGTGCAGAAGGCGCAGGACGAGAACACCATCGCGGTCGTGGACGGGTTGCAAAAAGCACTGGCTGAGATGCAAAAGCAGTTGCCACCCGGTGTCCGTCTGGAACAGATTACCGACGGCTCGCGCTCCATCCGCGTCTCGGTCAACAACGTGCGGGAAACCTTGCTCGAAGGCGCGGCACTGACCGTGCTGATCGTGTTTCTGTTTCTGAATTCCTGGCGCTCAACGGTCATCACCGGGCTGACACTGCCGATTGCTTTGATCGGCACCTTCTTTTTCATGAACATGCTGGGCTTCACCATCAACATGATCACGCTGATGGCGCTCAGCCTTTGCGTCGGCCTGCTGATTGATGATGCCATCGTGGTGCGCGAAAACATCGTGCGCCACATTGCCATGGGCAAGTCGGCCTATTACGCGGCACTGGACGGTACCCAGGAGATTGGACTGGCCGTGCTGGCCACCACGCTGTCCATCGTGGCGGTGTTTTTGCCCATCGGTTTCATGGGCGGCATTATCGGCAAGTTCTTTCACGAGTTCGGCCTGACCATCGTCGCCGCCGTCATGATCTCGATGTTTGTCAGCTTTACGCTGGACCCCATGCTGTCGAGCATCTGGCATGACCCCAGCATTGCCGAACATGGCAGCGCTGGCCCTCCGCGTGGTTGGTACGCCAAAAGCATCGGCCGTGTCACCGCATTTTTTGACCGCAGTACCGAGCAATTGGCAGCTTTTTACCAGGGCATTCTGCGCTGGGCTTTGCAGCACAAATTGGCCACGGTCGGGTTGGCTATCGGCGTATTTGTGACCAGCCTGTTGATGGTGCCTTTGCTCGGTACCGAATTCGTGCCCAAGGCGGATTTTTCGGAAATGTCGGTCAATTTCTACACCCCGGTTGGCTCCTCGCTGGAGGCCACCGAGGCCAAGACCCAACAGGTGGAGACCATCCTGCGCACTTTCCCCGAAGTGCGCTTTACCCTCTCCACCATCAACACCGGCAACGCGCAGGGCAAGATGTACGCCAGCATCTTCGTGCGCCTGGTGGATCGCAGTGCGCGCAACCGCAGTGTCGACCAGATGAGCGTGGTGTTGCGTGAGCGCATGAAACACATCGCCGGCATCACAGTCACGCATGTGGGTTTGCTGGACGCCATCGGCGGCAACAAACCAGTGACCTTTTCCATCCTCGGTGGTGACACGGCGGAATTGGAGCGACTGGCGTTGTTGGCCATGGAAAAAATCCGCAACACGCCGGGCCTGGTGGATCTGGATTCGAGCGTCAAACCCAATAAACCCACGCTGGATATTCAGGTTCGGCGCGAAGTGGCCTCGGACCTGGGGCTGAACATTGGCCAGATTGGCAATGCACTGCGCACCCTGGTTTCGGGTCGAACGGTGGGTAACTGGCGTGCTTCAGACGACCAGACCTATGACGTCAACGTGCGCCTGGCCCCCGAGGCCCGTAACAGCGCGCAGGATATGGAACAACTGCCCTTCACCGTCGCCAACCCGGACGGCAGTTCGCGCCTGGTACGTCTGAATCAGGTCGCCCGTGTGGTTCCATCGACTGGACCCAACCAGATCAACCGGCGCGAATTGACGCGCGAAGTCTCGATCAGCGCCAATACCGCAGGCCGCTCGGCAGGCGAAGTATCGGCCGACATCAAGACCGCCATGGACACCATCGCCATGCCGCCGGGCTACCGCTACCAGTTCAGTGGCTCCACCAAAGACATGGCCGAGTCCTTTGCCTATGCGGTGTCTGCGCTGGCCATGGCGGTAATCTTCATCTACATGATTCTGGCCAGCCAGTTCAAGAGCTTCGTGCAGCCGCTGGCACTCATGACGGCGCTACCGCTGACCCTTATCGGGGTGGTACTGGCTTTGCTGATGTTCAACTCCACGCTGTCGATGTTTTCGGTGATTGGAGTCGTGATGCTGATGGGCCTGGTGACTAAAAATGCGATTCTGCTGGTGGACTTTGCCATCCGGGCGCGCGAGGGCGGGCTCGACGAACAGGGACAACCGATGGCAGGCTTGGCACGCAACGAGGCACTACTGATGGCCGCGCGCGTGCGGCTGCGCCCGATTCTGATGACCACGCTGGCCATGATCTTTGGCATGGTGCCGCTGGCGTTTGCCCTATCCGAAGGCTCGGAACAACGCGCGCCTATGGGCCAGGCCGTGATTGGCGGTGTCATCACCTCATCCCTGCTGACCCTGGTGGTGGTACCCGTGGTGTACTGCTATATGGATGATCTGGCGCAATGGGTGAGCCGCCATTTCAAGAGCAAGCAGCCCGCAGTCACCTAAAATTGCTTACAATCCTTTCATATACCCCCTAGGAGTATTTTAAATGCCAAACATCAACGTTCAAAAAGCCCGCTTCAACATGATCGAACAGCAAATCCGTCCGTGGAATGTGCTGGATACCGGGGTGTTGGCACTGCTGGCGTCGGTACGCCGGGATGACTTTGTGGCCGATGCCCACAAGGCGCTGGCCTATGCTGACCTGGAGATCCCGCTAGCTGGCGGCCAATCCATGCTGGCGCCGCGCCTGGAAGCCCGCCTGCTGCAGGACCTGGCTGTCCAAAAGACCGATAAGGTGCTGGAGATCGGCACGGGTTCTGGTTTTATGACCGCCCTGCTGGCGCACAAAGCCGCCAGCGTTCTGTCGCTGGAACTTAACTCTGAATTGGTCGCTTTTGCACAAAACAACCTGCAAAAAGCCGGCATCTCCAATGCCCAGGTGCGTCAGGGCGACGGCTCGCAAGGTGCCGCTTCCGAAGGCCCGTTTGACGTCATCGTGCTCAGCGGATCGGTGGCCGATGTTCCGCACAATTTGCTGGAGCAACTCAAGGTTGGCGGCCGCCTGGCTGCGGTCGTCGGCGATGAACCCTTTACCTGCGCCACCTTTGTGACGCGCACCAGTGCCACCGACTTCCGTACCACGCAGCCCTGGGAATGTGGCGCACCGCGTTTGCAAAACTTTGCCGAGAAGTCACGCTTTACGTTCTGAACTCAGCGAAGATCAAGTTCATGATTTCCCAATTTCGCCCCTCGGATCTGAGTGCCTGGCTGGCACAGGCCAAACAACACGGTACGCCCATCGTTCTGGACGTACGTGAGCCCGCCGAACTCGCTATCGCCAGTGTCAAGGCCGATGGCTTTACGCTGCTGACTATTCCCATGGGGGTCGTTCCGGCTCGACTTTCCGAACTCGACCCCCAGCAGCCCATTGCCTGCCTGTGCCACCACGGTGGCCGCAGCATGCAGGTGGCGCAATTCCTGGCCAGTCGGGGGTTCGACAACGTGGCCAATATTGCTGGCGGTATTCACGCCTGGGCGGCCGAGTTGGACCCCGGCCTCGCCACCTACTGACATCTATCAACCGTTCTGATTCACGCAATCCTGAAAGCTATCCATGAACCGCTCACGTCCCACCCGTCACCTGTCGTTACTGCCTTTGCTGGTGGCCCTAGGCACTGGCTTCGCCGGGGTAGCGCAGGCACAGAGCCTGGTGGAACTTTTCAATGCCGCCAAAGGCTATGACGCGAGCTACCAGTCCGCCAAGTCGCAGGCTGAGGCGACTCTTGCCAAGGGTGAGCAGGCACGCGCGGGTGTCCTGCCTACGGTGGGTTTGGGTGCGGGTGTGAATCAAACCAGCCAGGATAGTTCGCTGTCGTCACTGAATGGCAAAAGCTTCGGTTCTCAATCGGCCACGCTGTCCGCTTCGCACCCCCTGTATCGTCCCGGCAACTGGGCCAGTTACGAGCAGGGCAAGAAATCCGTCGAAGTTGCCAGGTTCCAACTGTTGGCTGCTGAGCAGGACTTGATCGTACGCACCAGTCAGGCCTATTTCGATGTGCTTGCCGCTACCGACAGTCTGACCTTTGTGCGCAGCCAGAAAGCCGCCGTTGCAGAGCAACTGGCCTCGGCCAAGCGTAACTTTGAGGTAGGTACCTCCACCATCGTGGATACCCGCGACGCCCAGGCACGCTACGACCTCACCGTGGCGCAAGAGTTGGCTGCTGAAAATGATTTGCGCGTTAAATCCCTGGCTTTGGACCAACTGGTGGGCAAGAGCAATACCGCTCCCAAGCCCCTGCAGGCCCCCGTGCTGCTGGGTGATGT
>CAIQEX010000581.1 GCA_903870955.1 uncultured beta proteobacterium | reverse complement strand
CCGGCACCCAACGCCCGCTGGCCAGACCGTCTTTCAGGAAATCCTTGACGCGCGCGTAGGGCGCATGGCCGGAAGGGGCGCGCGCCACAGTGTGTGCGCGTGGCGCGGCGGCTTGCACCGGGATTTTTTGGGACTTGGAAGAAACCATGTGCAAATTGTAGTTGCATAGACATGTCTAGACAAGTACACTTCGCCCATTCTTTTTTCATCGCCCCTTTCCTTACCACCGCTTTCCTCACTACCTTTACCGGAGCCGCCATGTCCAACCTGTCCGCTATCCAGCAAACTGCCCAACCACACCCGGTACGCGCCCCGCGCGGCACCGCCATCACCTGCAAGAACTGGCTGATTGAGGCCGCCTACCGCATGATTCAAAACAACCTGGATCCGGAAGTGGCCGAGAACCCGGATGCGCTGGTGGTGTATGGCGGCATTGGCAAGGCCGCGCGCAATTGGGATTGCTATGAAGCCATCCTGAAGGCCCTGGAAAAACTGAATGAGGACGAAACCCTGCTGATCCAATCCGGCAAGCCGGTGGGTGTTTTTCGCAGCCATGCCGATGCGCCGCGCGTGCTGATTGCCAACTCCAATCTGGTGCCCAAGTGGGCCACCTGGGAACACTTCCACGAACTGGATAAAAAGGGCTTGATGATGTACGGCCAGATGACGGCAGGCAGCTGGATTTACATCGGCAGCCAGGGCATCGTGCAGGGCACCTACGAGACCTTTGTAGAAGCCGGACGCCAGCACTACAACGGCAGTCTGGCCGGACGCTGGATTCTCACCGCAGGT
This sequence comes from uncultured beta proteobacterium, assembly GCA_903870955.1. Lineage (GTDB taxonomy): Bacteria > Pseudomonadota > Gammaproteobacteria > Burkholderiales > Burkholderiaceae_C > Allorhodoferax. The sequence continues at coordinate 4,156 of CAIQEX010000581.1, read as the reverse complement.
CTGGGTGGCATGGGCGGCGCGCAGCCGTTGGCCGCCACCTTTGCCGGCGCTTCTTCGCTGAACATCGAATGCCAGCAAAGCCGCATCGACTTCCGTCTCAAGACCCGTTACGTGGATGAACAGGCGACCGACCTGGATGACGCATTGGCCCGTCTGGCGAAGTACAGTGCCGAGAAAAAAGCCGTGTCGATTGCGCTGTTGGGTAACGCTGCGGACGTTCTGCCCGAACTGGTCAAGCGCGCAGCGGCAGGCGGTATTCGCCCCGACATCGTGACCGACCAAACCTCGGCCCACGACCTGGTGAACGGCTATCTGCCCAGCGGTTGGACGGTGGAGCAGTGGCGTTTTGCGCAGGCCGACGACACGCAACACGCCGCCCTGCGCATTGCCGCAGCCCAGAGTTGCGCCGTGCATGTGCAAGCCATGCTGGACTTCCAAAGCATGGGCGTGCCCACCGTGGACTATGGCAACAATATCCGACAGGTGGCACTCGACCAGGGAGTGAAGAATGCTTTTGATTTCCCTGGCTTTGTTCCGGCCTATGTGCGCCCGCTGTTCTGCCGTGGCAAGGGTCCGTTCCGCTGGGTGGCGCTGTCTGGCGACCCGGAAGACATTCGCAAAACGGACGCCAAGATGAAGGAGCTGTTCCCTGAGGACGCGCACCTGCATCGCTGGCTCGACATGGCGTCCGAGCGCATCGCCTTCCAGGGCTTGCCGGCCCGTATTTGCTGGATTGGTCTGGGCGAACGCCATCGGGCCGGTCTGGCCTTTAACGAGATGGTGAAGAGCGGTGAACTCAAGGCCCCGATCGTCATCGGCCGCGACCACCTGGACAGCGGTTCCGTGGCCTCACCGAATCGCGAAACCGAAAGCATGCAGGATGGCTCGGATGCCGTCAGCGATTGGCCACTGCTCAATGCGCTGCTGAATACCGCCGGTGGTGCTACCTGGGTCAGCTTGCACCACGGCGGCGGTGTCGGCATGGGCTATTCGCAGCATAGCGGTGTGGTTATCGTGGCCGATGGCACGGACGCTGCCGCCAAGCGCCTGGAGCGCGTGTTGTGGAACGACCCCGGCACTGGTGTGATGCGCCATGCCGATGCGGGCTACGACATCGCTGTGGCCTGCGCCAAAGAACAGGGCATGAACCTGCCCATGCTTGCCAATAAATAAATACAGTCAACACCCCATGACAACCATAAATCTGGACCCCGGCCACCTCACGCTGGATCACTTGAATGCCATCCATTCCGACGTCTGCCAACTGGTGTTGCCTGAAGCTGCGCGCGGCGTGGTGCGCGCTTCGCATGCATTGGTGAAGGCAGCAGCCGAAGGCGACGCGCCGGTGTATGGCGTGAACACCGGCTTTGGCAAACTGGCCAACAAACGCATCGACAAAGACCAACTCGCCACCCTGCAGCGCAACCTGATCCGTTCGCACAGCGTGGGTGTGGGCGAACCCTTGGCAGCACCCATCATGCGGCTGATGATGGCTACCAAAGCAGCGAGTCTGGCGCGTGGTTATTCCGGTTGCCGTGAGGTCGTGATCGACACCTTGCTGGCGGTGCACAACGCCGGGTTGGTGCCTTGCGTGCCATCGCAAGGTTCGGTTGGCGCGTCGGGCGATTTGGCTCCGCTGTCGCACATGACGCTGGCACTGATGGGCGAGGGCGACATGCTGGTAGACGGCGCACGGGTGCCCGCATTGCAAGCCCTGCAGCAAGCCGGTATCGCACCGCTACAACTGGAAGCCAAAGAAGGTTTGGCGCTGATTAACGGCACGCAGACTTCGACCGCGCTGGCGCTGCATGCGCTGCTGAGTTTTGAGCCGGTGCTGGAGGCGGCACTGGTGATTGGCGCCTTGACGCTGGACGCTGCACGCGGCAGCGACGGCCCGTTTGATCCGCGCATCCATGCGGTGCGTGGCCAACCCGGGCAGATTGATGTGGCGCAGTATTACCGCGAGCTGCTCAAGGGCAGCGCCATTCGTCAGTCGCATGCCGAGGGTGACGACCGCGTGCAGGACCCCTATTGCCTGCGTTGCCAACCGCAGGTGGTGGGCGCTTGTTTGGACCAACTGCGCCATGCCGCGCGCATCTTGCTAATTGAAGCCAACGCGGTGACCGACAACCCGCTGGTCTTTGCAGATAACGGAGCGATGATTTCCGGTGGTAATTTCCACGCCGAGCCGGTGGCACTCGCCGCCGATGGCATGGCCCTGGCCATTGCCGAAGTGGGCGCGATTGCCGAACGCCGCATCGCCATGCTGATCGACTCCAGCGTGTCGCGCCTGCCCCCGTTCCTGACGCCCGATGCGGGCCTGAACAGTGGCTTCATGATTGCCCACGTCACAGCTGCCGCACTGGCCTCGGAAAACAAATCCATGGCCCATCCGGCCAGCGTGGACAGCCTGCCGACCAGCGCAAATCAGGAGGACCATGTGTCAATGGCCACCTTTGCCGCACGCCGCCTGCAGGGCATGATCAGCAACACCGCCAACATCCTGGGCATCGAGTTATTGGCCGCCGCGCAGGGCATCGAGTTTCTGCGCCCCTTGAAGAGTTCCGCCACGCTGGAGGCCGTGCACGCACTCCTGCGCAAGGATGTGCCTGCGCACAACGTGGACCGCTATCTGGCACCCGATATTGCCCACGCCAGCAGCATGGTGCGCAACGGCACCGTGGCGAGTGTGGTGCGCAATATGTCGGGGTTGCCACAACTGTGGGTACCGGTTTAGATGGGTTCGGCTGCAAGCGACTTCACGCTTGCACGACGGCCCACATCGACGGTATTGCCAGCCCGCATCGCTATCAATGCCGGGCCTCCAGGAATGTGCGGTCAAAACGGTTCAGGAAACCGGTGGAGCTGAACTCGGTGCTGTTCGCCATGACTACGGTTGCAACACCACGTGTTGGATAGAGACGCATTTCCGAATGAAAGCCGGCGCCGCCTCCCTCCTTGAAAAAAAAATGCTTTGCCGTTAGTTTCGCCAATGTGCCACCCAAGCGTCATGGGGATGGTGCGTCCTGCTGAGTCTGTCTGCCGAGACTCCAACTGTTGCTTGGTCTGCGGAGAAAATAATACCGACTCGGCGCGCAGCTGGTCTTGCAGAAATCGGCTGAAACCGCGCGCCGTGCCGATCAGTCCACCGAAAGCGGGGCCGTTGAGGAAATGGCTGTTCAATCGCAGCCAGTGCCCCTCGTAGCCGCCCACAAATTTGCGATCGACCAAGAACCCTTTTACCAAATTCATCAACCCGTATTTCTTCAGATAACCGTTGGCGTGGTGGGACGCGTCGGGGATGAAAAAGCCCATCTCTTTCGCCGAGAGTCCCAGCGGTTGGAGGACGGCCGCTTCTAAATACGCCGAATAGGATTGCCCCGTTGTCTGCTCGACCACCTTGCCAAGCAGCCAATAACCGATATTGGAATAGGCAAACTTGCGGCCTGGTTCAAACGCCAGATCAGGGTTCTTGCGCAGAACCGTTTCAAGAGCTTTTGCCTCACTAAAGGTCGAATCCTCAGCTGTCAAATGCGCCCACCGAAGTGGAATCGGATTGGGAGCGCCGGACGTGTGGTTGAGTAGTTGGCGCAGGGTCATACCATGGCCGCGGTACACAGAATTTGGGAGGTAACGGTCAATCACGTCGCCAAGAGCCAGCTTCCCCCGCTCTGCCAGTTGATGAATCGCAACAGCCGTAAAGGTCTTTGTCATCGAGTACGCCATCAGAGTCGTCTCTGGCGTCATCGCCTTGTGGCCTTGGATGTCAGCCCAGCCGCCTGCATACTCGAAGCGTACTTTATCCGCAGTTACAACGGTGTATTGCAGACCGGGAACTGCCGAACGAACATACAGATTCAGGTCACTCGATATCTTGCCATTGGCAGGAACACCATCAATCATCGATGCTCCTTACAACATAGCAGCGAACGAATTTGCAGAAGCATCAGTATCCGCCTAGTCATTGACTGCGCGCTAATGCCAAAGTTAACGGGCCGCAACGCGAAGCACTGTTGACCCTAGCCCAGTAGACCATAACCCTGAAGGTCGGCTCCCGCGTCATGGTCAGCGTCCATGCGTGGCTTTACCCCTCAACGCGCAACAGACACACTTATTGGCACCTGGCGAATTTCAAATAACAATGCTGCGCATTTTT
>CAIQEX010000580.1 GCA_903870955.1 uncultured beta proteobacterium | reverse complement strand
GTATCTGTCCCCTGGGCGCGGGTGGTGCTGTTGACCGTATTTGCGGAAGGCGCAGCGATCTTCGGTTCACTTGCATTCATGGTCACCCACTTGCACCAGGTCCATGCCATTTCGCTGTCCATGGCCGGGCAGGTGGTGATGCTCTTTGGTCTGGGTGGATTGCTATTTGCGCTCAGTGCCTACTACCTCTTGCACAGGTTGGGAGAGGTGGGCCTTTGCCGCTGGGGCGGCTTGCTGGTGGCAGCCTCCTACATCACCGTGGCGCTGACCAGCAACTGGTGGTGGGCCATACCAGCCTGCTTTGCGTCGGGCCTGGGTTTTTACATGCTGCATAACACGTTGCAAATCAACGCCACGCAAATGGCCCCGGAGCGTCGGGGTGCAGCGGTGGCGTCATTTGCCGCGGCATACTTTACTGGCCAGTCGGTCGGCATCGCCGTCAGTGGCTTTTTGATTCCCGCCGTGGGCACCAGCGGCGTAATTCTGATCGGGGCATTTGGTGTCACCGCCGTTTCCCTGAACTTTGCCCGACTGATGCGCTTACACCGAAGAGAGGTATAAACCCATGCCAACTGATTCTGAGCCGGAAACAATCACCGAAACTGCCGCTGTAACCCCAGCGGCGGTAGCAGCCTTCCAAAGCTTTTATCTGGCTGAACTCGACAACCGGGTCAAGCGCAGTGAAGTGGTGGGCGCCATCACGCTCAAGAAGGGCAGTGCGGCCCTCTTTTACGAAGCTGCAGAAGGCAAGTTCACGCTGGTCGAAAAAATGCCCGATGTGGAAGAGGCCAATGTCTTCGACTGCGTACCCAGGGAACAATGGGGCCGCATGGTCATGCTCTTGGGCCATGCAACGAATACCGGGGGCTATATCGCCTCCGGCCACGCCATACTCGACGGCAACACCGTAAAGATCAAGCTGGCTTCGGGTCACTACTACCGCATGGACGTGGATGCCACGCTACCCCACCTGCTGCCGTTTGTCGGTGAGCCCTCCAAGCCGCGGCTGGAGCAGGTCAGGCCGCAGCCACAGCAGCGCGAACAGCGGCCTGCCGGGCGCAACAACAAACCCAAAGCCCGTCAGTTTGGCAATCAATCAGCGCAAGGTCATGCTGCAGAGCAGCAAGTGAGCAACCACTCAGCGGAATATGAGGCCAATGAAAGAAGTGCCAACGAAGAGTGCGAGGACCTGACCGAGGAGGATCTGCGGCGCTTGCGCGGTGAGATGCCCCTGACGAACAAGCCAAAGAAAAAATGGAAGCATTGAGCAATAAGCCGCTGATCAAAGTCAGCATATGCATAGAAAAAAATAAAGCATTCCATAAAAACGATCTGCATCCTTTTTAGGCACGCTGTTCCAAGCCAATGGGCATGCGGGTTTGGACAGTCTGTTCGGAAGTTATCCACAGATCAGCGCACAGCTTCTGTGGATTGGGCAGACACAGATTTGTGGTAACAGAATGAAGCGTTCGCGGAGTTGAAATGCGCTTAACCGAACACACCTACCAACCGATACGAAACAAACTTTCCAGGGCGATGACAAAAACAAACAAATGCCACCGATGTGGTGCGACCAGTTACAAGCCGGTGATCAAGCGCGATGTGAACGGCACGATGAATCCTTCTGGCGAAAACCAGTGCGTGGGCTGCAAACTCATCTTCACGGAGATTGACGAGTGGAGGGTTGGACCTGTCTCAGCAGAGAACTTGAAGGACAAAACCCTGCATCAGGATATTGAATAGACCGAGGTCAAGTTACCCCATTTCATTGTCGGTTGGAGGAAGCCAACGTGCCCTTCAGATACTCTCGCTAGACACCGGGTGCGGCTGCCACTTCAAGAGCCTGCGCTCGACCAGTCCAACAATGGCATCCAGCACCAGCGCGAAGACCGTCAGGACCACGATGCCAGCAAACACGGTGTTGACATCGAAAGTGCCTTCCGCCTGCAGGATGAGGTAACCCACGCCGTGTGCGGAACCGAGGTACTCACCCACCACAGCGCCCACAAAGGCCAGCCCCACGCTGGTGTGCAGGCTCGAGAACACCCAGCTGGTGGCGCTGGGCAGGTATACGTGCTTGAGTAGATGACGGCGGTCAGCTCCGAGCATGCGGGCGTTGTTGAGCAGTACCGAGCTCACCTCGCGCACGCCTTGTTAGACATTGAAAAACACCACAAAGACCACCCGTGTGAAGGGTTGCCTCGCTTGTTGCGGGGTACGGTGTTAACCAATGAATATGGTCCGATTGCCGGGGCATGGTCCAACGGTACGCCTCAGAAAGCGCGGACGCCGAACACAACTTTCTTGCACGGTGCGGAGATTCGCAGAAAATTGAATTTTCTTGGAGCGCGATATGTCGATTGATGTGGTGACCTTCGGTGAAGCGATGACGCTGCTGGTCGCCGACCAGCCAGGACCCCTTGAGCGGGTTCAGGCTTTTGCCAAGCGCACTGCCGGTGCTGAGACCAATGTGGCCATTGGGCTGGCGCGTTTAGGTCTGCATGTGGGTTGGTGCAGCCGCCTGGGCACCGACTCCATGGGGCGCTACCTTTTGCAGTCCATGCAGGCCGAGGGAATCGATTGCTCCCATGTGGTTTCAGACTCGACGCAGCGTACCGGATTCATGTTCAAAGCGCGCGTGGAAGGGGGTGGCGATCCGGAAGTGGAATACCACCGCAAGGGTTCTGCCGCCAGCCTGTTTCACCCCAAGGACATCGACACGCCCTGGCTGGTGGGTGCCAGGCATCTGCACGCCACTGGAATCTTTGCGGCATTGTCCGAAAGCTGTCTTGCGACTTCAATCGCGACCCTGGCGGCCATGCGCCAACATGGAAAAACCATTTCCTTTGATCCGAATTTGCGCCCCTCACTGTGGGCCAGCGAAGACCGCATGCGTGAGACCATCAACGGGCTGGCCTTTCGCTCCGATTGGGTGCTGCCAGGTGTCGAAGAAGGCAGGCTGTTAACGGGACAGCATTCGCCCGAGGGAATAGCCAGGTTTTATCTGGATGCGGGTGTTTCTTTGGTCGTCATCAAGCTGGGTGCAGAGGGCGCCTATTGGGCTACGGCAAGAGAGGCGGCATACGTCCCCGGCTTTCCGGTGGAGCAGGTGATTGACACCGTCGGCGCAGGCGATGGCTTTGCTGCAGGCGTCATCAGTGGAATGCTGGAAGGGCTTCCCGTGCAAGATGCCGTGCGCCGTGGCGCCTGGATTGGAGCGCGTGCCGTGCAGGTACGGGGGGATACAGAAGGCTTGCCCACGCGGGGGCAACTGGCACAAGCAAAGCTTTGAATGGTGTCGGTCATGCTGATGCCAATGCACGCATCCAGTCTTCAATCCAGCGCCAAAGGCTAAATCGGTGATGACCACATGAATTGTCCAAAAAGGTAGCAAAATCCCCGTTCAGACACCCTGACAGAAGGTCACGTCGTTGCATCTCGACTCTGTGTCGTGTGAGGGTGAAATAAAGGCATGAAAAAATTAATTCAATGTTTCGCCCAGGCAGTGGCTTGGCTGGTGGCGCTCGGTGTCGTGGCGACGGCTCACGCTGCCGGTTACACACCCAGCATTACCACCGCCTATCCGCAGTTGGCCATCAGCACCAGCGCGCCCCAAGTCGTCTGGGGCACTGGCAATGCAACAGGCTACCCTTCGGCCTACATCGCGTGTGATGACTGTGCATCCAAGGTCATGCCGATCGGGTTTGCCTTCACCTTTGGCGGCGTCGTCTACAACAACTGGAGCATGTCGAGTAACGGGGTGATCTTCTTTGAGACAGTCGCGGTGGGCGGCAACAGCACAGCCACCGCCTCTGGCACGTCAACCTACACGCCTGTGGCCTTGCCGACCAATGCATTTGGCGTTCAAGGTCAGCCCGCGCTGATGCCGTTCTGGGCCGATTTGATAAAGAATGCAAGCAAGGTCAATGTGTTGGCCAACAACGATCCGACACAACCTGCCAACGCAAGCTTTTATCAATACCAGGTGGTGAACGTTTCCGGCGCCCAGGTGCTGGTGATCCAGTTGAAGAACGTGGGCTACTGGGCCGCGCCGAGCAATCCGGTGAACATGCAGGTGCAAATCTGGTCTACCGGGCAGATCGTTTATTCCTATGGCACCTTGCAAATTCTTGGCACCAACGCACTGTTGCGCATTGGGCTTCAGTACCCGGGCGGCGGTTGCAATGCCTTGGCGAATGTTCAGTCCACTTCACTCAGCAACCAATCCTATTTGTACACATGGGATCCTGCGGCGGCGGCCTGCGGAACGAGACCGACGGTGAACCATTACGAAATTCGCAAGAGTGATACGGCGACTTTGTGTGCCGACCCTGTGACGGTCCTCGCTTGCTCAGTAGCGACCAAGCCGTGCCCTGCGGCGAGCATCGTCAACACGCAGATTATCAATGCGGCGATCAATGTGACCGGCGCGGGTGCATCGACCGTCAATATCAGTCCAGCCAGTTTCAATATCCAACCTTCATCACCTCTGCAGACCGTCAACCTCACCTGGCC
>CAIQEX010000579.1 GCA_903870955.1 uncultured beta proteobacterium | reverse complement strand
CTGCGTGTGCTGCGCTGCCCCCCCGAGGGGGCGTGTTTCCCCTTGGGGCGGCCCGGCGGTGGAAACTAACCCAACAAGCGTGCCAGCGAAAGTAGTGCGAGGATCACCATCCACATGACTACGGTGCGCCAGACCAGGCCGACAAAGGCACGCAAATGCGTGGCCTGCGGCACCTGCCCATCCCCGCCCTGCTCTACCGGTTCGCCCAACTGCACGTTGATCGCCCCTGCCGTCGCGGCCAGGACCACTCCGTCATTGTCATCGGGGTAACGGGCTGCATATTGACGCCAGCTATCCACGGCCTCCTCGAAACTGCCGACAAAAGCAAACCCCAAAGCGGTCAAGCGCACGGGCACCCAATCGGCCAGATACCAAGCCTGGTTGGCGCAGTTCTGAAAAGCGGAACTCACAGGTGTACTGGTAGGCTTTACCGACCGGTTTACAAAACGTCCCACATATTCGGCGATGCGGTAGAACACGGCACCCGCTGGGCCCAGGCCCAGCGCGGACAACACGGAATACCATGCCAAAACACCAAAAACATGGCGATGGGCAGACAGCGCCGAGTACTCAACAACATGTCGAACAATTTCGCTGCGTGGCAATTCGCTTGCATCCATGCGCATCCACTGGGCCAGTTTCTGGCGTGCCAGGGTTTCATCGCCGGCATAGAGCGCGTCGCGAATCAACGTGAAGTGGTGACTGAACTGGCGAAACCCCAAAGTGACATACAGAACTGCAATGTTCCAGATCACGGCAGCCACCCAACCGAGCGACCACACCAGAAGCCAATAGATCCCGCAGGCCAGCAAGGAGGGCAAAACCACGGCCAGCGACCAAGCCAGCCAGCCATGCTGGGTCTTGCCGGCATCAAAATTTTTAACGATCCAGCGCACCCAACCCCGGTTGGTGTTGTGCACCGGGTTCAACTGACCCAGAGGCCTGGCCTGTTCCAGCAATAAAGCGAAAAGAATTGAGATAAAACTCATGGATTCATCATACCCAGTACTGTGTGGCCTCAGTCCAACAGGAAGCGGTAAAAATTGCGCAACATCCCAGCTGTAGCACCCCAGATGAATCGCTCGGTGTTTCCATCCAGATAAGGCATGGACAACCAGCGACGCTGCTCCCCGCCCCAATCCACCACATGGTGCCGGTGATTTGCAGGGTTCATCAGATATTCCAGAGGCACCTCGAACACATCGGCCACTTCTTCGGCGTTGGGCTTAAGCGTAAAGCCCGGATCTACCAATGCCACCACAGGAGTCACGATGAATGCGCTGCCCGTGGTGTAAATCGGCAACTGACCGATCACTTCCACAAACTGGGGCTCTAACCCGACTTCCTCGTGTGCCTCTCGCAGTGCCGTAGCGATAGCGTCATGGTCCTCCGGATCGGCCTTCCCCCCAGGAAAGGCGATCTGACCCGAGTGGCTGTTCATGTGGGTTGGACGCAGCGTCAGCAAAACCGTCAGTTGCTCTCTTTGCACGAGAGGGATCAAAACCGACGCATGTGCGGGCGCACGATCGATGAACTTGGCCTCTTTGCGTACTTCTGGCGTCCATGCATGTGGCGTAGCGAAACGCGCGGCAATCGCCTTGGCTGTCAAGCTTGCAGGTTGGGGGCTTGGCAAATGCAGATCCGTGCCCTGCACCGGTACCTGCCTGGGATCAAACGAAGGTAATGTCGCCACGAACTGAGCCTGTTATCGGTAAGTTGAACGCATAAAAAAACCGCCACAGTTCTAAACTGGGGCGGTTTTTCAAAAGACCGTATCGCAGATTTATGCGGCGACGTTTGCGGTCTTCTTGGCTGGCAGCTTTTCCTTGATACGTGCCGACTTGCCGCTGCGATCACGCAGGTAGTACAGCTTGGCGCGACGCACGTCACCACGGCGTTTGACTTCAATGCTGGCGATCAGCGGGCTGTACAGTTGGAACGTACGCTCAACGCCTTCACCGCTAGAAATCTTGCGAACGATAAAGCCGCTGTTCAGGCCGCGATTGCGCTTGGCAATCACAACGCCTTCATAGGCCTGAACGCGCTTGCGTGTACCTTCAACCACGTTGACGTTCACGATAACCGTGTCGCCAGGTGCAAAAGATGGAATGGTTTTTCCGAGACGGGCGATTTCTTCCTGCTCGAGTGTTTGTATGAGGTTCATGGTTTCCTTGTGATCTTGGGCGCGCCGCCATCGGGATTGATGACATTCATGACTCTCTTGCAAATTCCATGAATAAAACTCAAAGGATTTGCAGAGCATGCCTGGCCGGCCAGAGGATCGGTTAGCCTGCCATTATAGCAAGCTTAGCGACGTTCGGCCAGATAGCGTTCGTCCTGCTTACTAAGCAAGCCCTTTTGACGGGCACGCTCCAACAAATCGGGTCGATAGCGCGCGGTCAAATCCAGACTCTGCTGACGCCGCCAGCGCTCGATGTTGACGTGATGGCCCGACAGCAAAACGTCGGGAACCGCAACTCCGTCCCAGTTCTCTGGTCGGGTGTAATGCGGACAATCCAGCAACCCGTCCATCGCTGGATTGAAACTGTCCTGGTGGTGACTCTCGGGGTCCGAAAGAACGCCCGGCTGCAGGCGCGCCACGGCGTCCAGCAGAGCAATCGCGGCGATCTCACCACCAGAAAGTACAAAGTCACCCAGGCTGACTTGCATATCGACATGGGAGTCGATAAAGCGCTGATCCAGACCTTCATAGCGTCCGCAAAGCAGGACAGCCCCCGCGCCACTGGAGAACTCCTGTACCAGTTGGTGATCCAGCACGCGCCCAATCGGAGAGAAAAGAACCACCGGCACCTTTTCAGTGCGCAGAGACTGAATATGCGCAAGCGACTGGGCCAGCGGCTCGGCCATCATCACCATGCCGGGTCCTCCGCCAAATGGACGGTCGTCAATGCGGCGATAGGTGCCGTTTGCAAAGTCGCGTGGATTGGTGAATTGCACGTCCACCTGCGCACTCTCAAAGGCCCGACGGATAATGCCCGACGTCAAGAAAGGCGCAAAAAGTTCAGGAAACAGGGAGACGACATCAAAGCGCATAGGCTTTTGCGTCAGTAGTCTTTTTGCCAGTCCACACGGACGTGGCGCGCCTTCAAGTCGACATCGTCAACGTAGGCCGAAACGAAGGGAATCATGCGCTCCTGCAGTTTTCCGCTTTCATCTGGATATTCAATGACCAGAACGGTCTGGGCCCCGGTCGACAACAACTCGCGAACCACGCCTAACGCCTCATCCTGGCGATTGATCACATCCAGGCCGATCAGATCAACCCAGTAATACTCATCCTTGGCCACTTGAGGGAAATTGGAACGCGCAACAAATATGCGGGCTCCGCGCAAGGCCTCGGCGGCATTGCGATCCAAAACATCCTGGGCCATTGCTACGACCGACGCAGAATGTTCTTTGACTTCTTTGATTGCCAAAAGCGCGCACCCGTCAAAGGTCTTGAGACCTCTCTCGGTCGGTAGTAGATACCATTTTTTTGAAGAAAAAAGCGCCTCGGGATCAGCGCTATGGGGCAGAACCTTGAACCAGCCCTTTACACCCCAAGCATCCGCAATTCTGCCAACCTCGATGGCATCCGCTGGCATTTCAGCAGCTTCGAGTCCAGCAATCATAGGGAGCAATGCAAACAGGAAGAACGAACCCGACGCGAGGTCAGATTCACCCTTCCCAGTGCAGATTTAGACAGCGGCTACGGCTGCTTTTTTGGCAGCTTGGGCAATCAGACGTTCCACCGTAGGGGAAGGCTGTGCACCCACACCACGCCAGTAGGTCAGGCGATCCTGTGCAATCCGGATGCTTTCTTCGGAAGCAGTTGCAATGGGGTTGTAAAAACCGATACGCTCAATAAAGCGTCCATCGCGACGTGTGCGCTTGTCAGCCACAACGATATTGAAGAATGGACGGGCTTTGGCACCGCCGCGAGAAAGTCGAATGACGACCATGGTTTATCCTTTGGGTGACCGAAAATCAGGATCCGGCCAATAAATTCAAATTCAGAGTTGAGACACGCAACTGACCACCCGGCCAGTGACACTCTGAATAGCCTTCCATTATATCTTTTTCTTCTGCCATGACCAAAATTCGCCCCGCAAGTGATGCCGACATCGCCAGCATCACCCGTATTTATGCCCATCATGTGCTGCATGGCACGGGAACTTTTGAAACCACGCCTCCGAGCGAAGCGGACATGGCTGCACGCCGCAACGATGTTTTGGCAAGAGGTCTGCCCTATCTGGTACTGGAAGATTCCGATGGCGTGATGGGCTTTGCCTACTGCAACTGGTTTAAGCCACGTCCGGCCTACCGTTTCTCAGCCGAGGACTCGATCTACCTGGCACCTGCGGCAGCTGGCAAGGGCCTGGGACGCCTGATGTTGACCGAATTGATGGCCCAAGCCGAACGCTGTGGCGTGCGCCAGATGCTGGCCGTGATCGGGGACTCCAATAACCAAGGCTCGATTGGGGTTCACCACAGTTGCGGTTTTGAGCATGTGGGCGTGTTGCGCAGCAGCGGCTGGAAGTTCGACCGTTGGCTGGATGTGGTCCTGATGCAACGCAGCCTCGGTTTAGGTGACAGCGCACCCGCACCGTCGGCTGAATAGAGCTCGGGTGTCGTCACTTCCTTGCGACATTAAAAAATCTGCAAGCTGATCCAAAAGGCTATAGCCGCCACGAAGGCGCTGGCGGGAATGGTCAGCACCCAGGCCCAGACGATATTGCCGGCAACGCCCCAACGCACCGCACTGGCCCGCTGCGTAGAGCCCACACCCACAATGGCGCCTGTAATGGTGTGGGTAGTCGATACCGGTACACCCAGAGCCGTGGCCAGGAACAATGTCATGGCGCCACCCGTCTCAGCACAAAACCCGCCGACTGGCTTCAACTTGGTGATCTTTTGGCCCATGGTTTTTACTATGCGCCAGCCCCCAAACATGGTGCCCG
>CAIQEX010000578.1 GCA_903870955.1 uncultured beta proteobacterium | reverse complement strand
TTATCTGTGGGCTGGTCCAGCACAAAACCCATGCTTGCAGGCGACTCCAGGGCACTGATGTCCTTGAACAGCGCGTCCGGCACGATGACTTTTTTGCCTACGATCTCAACGCTGCTTTGTACCTGGGCCCAATAGCTCTCGGAATACACGGCGACCGACGGAAGTAGACCGCGAAGCAGCGCGGCATCGCACAGATGGTCACCTTCAATCCAAAAGCGTCCAGCCTTCCGATACGCACCGTTGTCATGCGCGAGTTTGCGCAATTCCTTGAGCAATGGGTTATCGCGCGAGCTGACGAAGACTGCGTCCGACATACCTGCAATCAATCTAAAACTTGCGCTACCGGCGCAAAGGTTTTGCGATGCTCCGGGCAAGCTCCATGGGTTTGCAACGCAGCCAGATGTTCGGCCGTGCCATAGCCCTTGTGACCGGCAAAGCCATACTGCGGGTAACGCAGATCCAGTTCCTGGCACCAGCGATCGCGCGTAACCTTGGCCAGAATTGAAGCCGCTGATATCGATGGCACCGTCGCGTCGCCGCGCACAATTGCTTCGGCCAGCACGTCCAAAACCGGCAGTCGGTTGCCATCCACCAGCACCTTGTGGGGCTTCAGTCGCAAACCATCGACCGCACGACGCATAGCCAACATCGTGGCCTGCAGGATGTTGAGTTGATCAATCTCTTCCACGCTCGCCTGGGCCACCGAGCAGCACAAGGCCTTGGCACGAATTTCGTCGTAGAGCTTTTCTCTCCTAAGCGGGCTGAGTTTCTTGGAATCGTTGAGCCCCTTGATCGGATTCATGTCATCCAGAATCACGGCGGCGGCGACCACGGGTCCAGCCAAAGGACCGCGTCCGGCTTCATCAACACCCGCAATCAGGCCTTGAATGTCCCATGCGAACGCAGTCTGCTGAACTGTCGAGGATTTAGCTTTGGAGGATTTTTTCAATGGCATCGGTGGCTATTGTCGCGGTGTCCCGGTGCAAGTCCTGGTGCAAAGCCGCAAATTTTGCTTTCAACGCATGCAAACGTTCAGGATTTTTTGACGGGCTATCAAGCCAGGCCAATGTCTCGTCCGCCAAGGCCTGCGGTGTGGCGGCATCTTGCAGCAACTCTGGCACGACGAACTCTGCACACAAAATGTTGGGCAGGCCAACCCAGGGTTGCAGCCGCTTCCTGCGCATGATCTGCCAGGACAACCAGTTCTGATGGTAAGCAATCACCATGGGGCGCTTGAACAATGCGGCCTCCAGAGTGGCGGTGCCACTGGCAATCAAGGTGACATCACAGGCAGCCAGTGCTGCGTGGGATTGACCGTCAAGCACGGTGGTGCATTCGGTAAGTCCCGCGCTGCGAATCAATGCCTCAATGACCGGCCTGAAACCGGGCACCACCGGCAGGACAAAACGCAATTTGGGTTGCGCCGACCGCATGAGCCCAGCGGCTTTGATAAAGCGTTCGGCAAGGTGCGTGATCTCTGAGCGGCGACTGCCTGGAAGGATTGCCACCAGCGGAGCGTGTGGATCCAGACCCAAAGCCAGGCGTGCAGCCACCCGGTCTGGCTCCATCGGGATGACACTGGCCAATGGGTGACCGACATAGGTGGCGGCTATGCCATGGCGCGCGAGAAGTTCCGGTTCAAAGGGGAAAATGCACAGCACATGGTCCACGCTGCGGCGAATTTTCTCCATGCGCTCAGGCCGCCAAGCCCAAACCGAGGGGCAGACAAAATGCACTGTCTTGATGCCTGCGGCGCGCAAATCTTCTTCCAGTTTGAAGTTGAAATCCGGGGCATCTGTGCCAATAAAGATGTCCGGGCGCATTTGAAGCAACCGTTCGCGCAACTGGTCACGGATGCCCACGATCTCGCGATAGCGTCGCAGCAATTCCCAATTGAATCCATGTACTGCCAGTTTCTGGAACGACCACCAGGCCGTGAAACCAAGGCGTTCCATATGCGGGCCGCCAATGCCAAAACTGGTCAGTGCGGGCCAACGTTTCTTCAGACCGCCGAGCAATAGCCCTGCCAACAAATCTCCAGAGACCTCACCGGCCACCATGGCCACAGTGGGTGCCACACGGCTGTCGGGCAAACTCCCTGGCATCAAAATGCCTAGCGCACGATGCCGCGCTGTGGCG
>CAIQEX010000577.1 GCA_903870955.1 uncultured beta proteobacterium | reverse complement strand
CATCGAGCCACCAACGTACAAGGTGCTGAAAATGCCCAGGTTCTTCAAAGCCACAAGCCAGCGATCCATGTCCCATAGCTTGACGTATTGCGCCAGGCCTACGTACTCGCTGTAATTGGGCAGCATGCGGGAGTTGGTCACTGACAGGATGCCGTTCCAGATCATGAAGCCGTAGATGAAGGCAAAGCCGAATACAAATCCGGGAGCCACCACCAGTTTGGGCAACAGGTTTTCCAACTTTTTCATGGCTGACCTTCGGGTTTAAACCCTTGTTGTGATGCAAGAATCCCACCCCTCGCCCGGAGTGGGAATGCCGGATGGGAGCCGCACACCGCGGCCCCATAGGCAGAGCGCTGCTTACTGTGTCTTCGCGGCCTTGGCGATGTTCTTCACGCCGTCGGCCACCGAGATCTTGTCGTCATTCCAGAACTGGCTCACGGCGTCCTGGATGGCTCCGGCAGCAGCCGGTGGCACCGCCATGCCGTGGGCAATGGATGGCAAGAGCGAGCCTGCTTTGGCGGTGGCCACAAAGTCCTTGGCCGAGAGCTTGGCGCAGTCGTCAAACTTGGACATGTCCATGTTCAAACGCACCGGGATGGAGCCCTTGTTCAGGTTGAAGATTTCCTGGAACTGCACGCCCATAATGCTGGATGCCAGATCGGCCTGCGCCTTCTGGGCGGCAGCGTCTTTGAGCTTGAACATGGCAAACGAGTCCACATTAAAGGTATAGGCGTTGTCGGTGCCGGGAGCCGCGGCGCAGAGATAGTCCTTGCCAGGCACCTTGCCGGCCGAGCTGAACTCGCCCTTGGCCCAGTCACCCATGAACTGGAAGGCAGCCTTTTCTTGAATCACCATCGCGGTGGCCAGGTTCCAATCGCGCCCCGGAGAAGCCGGGTCCACATAGCCATGCAGCTTGCGGAAGGTTTCCAGCGACTTGGTCATAGTAACGCTGGTCAGGGCCTTCTGATCGAGCTTGACGAGCGCGTCGTTGTAGAACTTGGCGCCGCCCGTGCCCAGCACTACGGTCTCAAAAACGGTGAAGTCCTGCCAGTTCTGGCCACCATGGGCGACGGCAATCAAACCGGCTTTTTTGACCTTGTCAGCGGCGGCAAAAAATTCGGGCCAGGTCTTGGGCGCACCGCTAACACCCGCTTTCTTCAGCACTGCGGCATTGGCCCACATCCAGTTCACGCGGTGCACATTGACCGGTGCGGCGATGTAGTTGCCTTTGTATTTCATGATGTCCGCGACCACCTTGGGCAACAGTGCGTCCCAGTTCTCGGCCTTGGCAACAGGGTCCAGGTTGGCCAGCACACCTTCGGCCGCCCACTCCTGCAGAGCGGGCCCTTTGATTTGCGCAGCTGCCGGTGCGTTGCCCGACACCACACGGCTTTTGAGCACCGTCATGGCGTTGTCTCCGCCACCGCCAGCCACCGCAAAGTCCTTCCAGGTGTTGCCCTTCTCCTGCATGATTTTCTTGAGTTCGGCGATCGACTTGGCTTCACCACCCGATGTCCACCAGTGCAGTACTTCTACTTCACCGGCCATTGCAGCGCTACCCGCAACCAACAAGGCCACCGCAGTGGCGAGTTTCGAGAGTCTTGGCATCTTTATTCCTACATAGGTTATGTCTCCTCGCCTGAGCAGGGTCAGGAGCATTTATTCACTGCCAAGAACGCTGGTGTCCTGGGCGATGTTTTCGTTATGAATGCTGAGACCTGCGGAGCTTGGGCTGAACACCATAAAGCACACTGATATTTGTCAATGGCGTGCCATGTAGAACCGAATACTGCGTCAGGCGGACACATGCCGTCACATCAGCCTTCCACAAATGACGGCTTCAGACCATTCTGCGTCGCGATAGGCGCTTTGCGTGTCCTGCAAACACTCAATCGCAGCTGTATCGAAAACTATCATTCAGACTCAGCGGCAGTACCAGCGTACGCAGATTGGTTGCGCGAGCGCCTTGGCACAGCGTCGCACGTGCATTCGCATCGGTAACCCAGAGGGATTGGTACTCGGCGTTAAACACCGGTTTGCCGGCGTTGATAAATAGCGAGTAACCGGCGCACTCGTTGTACGCGTGGCACTGCTCGTTGATGGCGAAATCGAAGCTGGGTTGCAGTGCGGTGATCTGCGCAACATCGTTCTTTAACCCGACTCGCATGCCGCGTGCCTGGGCCTGCGTTGCGAGGTACTGGTTGTAGTCAAGCTGGGTCTGCGCAGTAAGCGTAAAGCCAGGGGCGTTGCTGTAGGCATCGACATTGTCCGGCTCCACGCCATCGCACCCGCGTGTCTTGGCCAGGTCCAGTCGTGCGGCCATGATGCTGCGCACATTGGCGGATCGCGTATCGATCCATCTTTCACCCACCCAGCCGGCCAGCATATTGCCTTGATCCGTTGACTGGAACCGGGCGTAGTCGGGCCGCCAGTCTTCGGCGCTGCCCGCCGAGAAGTAGCAAATTACATATTTGCCCTGGCTATGCAAAGCCGAGAGCACGGTGGTGGGCGTGTCGAACAGGTCCACGTCGTAGACCGTTACGTTGTAGCTGGTGTTGATGGTTCCGGTGAGTTGCCATTGCCAGGTGTCTGCAACTTTCGGAGTCCAGGAACTGGCTGGAGGAGGAGGAGGAGGGGGTGGTGGTGGTGGTGGCGGTGGTGGCGGTGGTGGTGGCGGTGGCGGTGGCGGTGGCGGTGGCGGTGGCGGTGGCGGTGGCGGCACGGGTGTGCCGGGGCCGGAGCCTGGCACAGCGGCGACGTTACCTCCACCTTGGCCACCACCGCAGGCAGACAAAGCTGCAACTGCCAGCACCGCGCCCCAAGCGAAATGGCGCAGAAGGAAAGTCCTGAATGAAGGCATTGAGAATACTCTCTGAAGTGTGCGATCGAACCGGCGAGGCATGTGCAACCCGTCGGTCGCCGAAGCGTGGGTCCAACGGATTCAATAGCGCAATTTGGCTATTTTTTTAACCGTGCCGGAGCGCGGTGCAATGTTGATCTGCAAGCCCCGCACGCCGGCAATTTTTCTGGCGGCGCGTTCAATCTGGAAGCGCGTCTGGTGCGTATCCACCCGGCCCGTCAGTGTCACCATGCCGTGGTCAACCTCAATCTCAACGTCGGTCGCATCCACCGAGGGAATAGCGTCTAGCCGCCCGATCAGGTCGGCTTTCATTTCTGAATCAGATGTCATGGTATTGCTCCGAAAAATAGTTCGAAATGCCATCAAGGGCCGCAGTAGTTAGGCCATTGAAGTGCCGATTGAAACCGTGCTTTTGACCCAAGGGCTTGCGATTACGCAAGGCAGGTCAGTGAGGGATGCAATAGTTGTTTCGGCTTGTGTCGCGGCATGGAGCAGGCGACTTCAGTCTAGTGCGCGAACCTGCGTTTGGTAATACTGAGATCGCAGTATTTGGCAGTCAATTTATACATATTCAATCCGCGTGAGTTTTCGCAGGTCAACAAAGCGCACACGGCAGATGATGACTCCTGTGCAGAGATTGGAGGTAACTCTTTACCGGCTTCTCCGGTCTCTGCCACAGGTTCAGTTGCCTGATGCAGGTGGCTGATGTCTTCACCATGTAGGAGTTCATCATGACAACATTTTTCTCTGCCGCGCGCAGTTTCTGGATCGACGAACAAGGCGTGACTGCCATTGAGTATGGGCTGATTGCCGCTTTGATTGGTGTGGCCGCAATTACCGCCCTCGGATTGATTGGCACCAACCTTTCCGGCGTGTTCAATTATGT